>NZ_ABCK01000008.1 GCF_000170755.1 Lentisphaera araneosa HTCC2155 | reverse complement strand
AATTACTGAATATCTTATACTTATGGCTTATTATATAAAAAATGTTAAACAAATGAACCAAGTTATGCAGGCTAAAGCTGCGGCGAAAATTGCCTGCGGCGCCTGTGTTCTGACGTGATCCATGAGGTCACAGCCCGTGCTCATAGAACTCAGCACCGTCGTATCGGATACAGGCGAGCATTGGTCACCAAAGACTGAACCATCCATCACACAGGCAAAACAAATCGTCATAAAGAACATGGCTGATTCCGCAGGAATAGCGCCACTATTGGCAATTGCCCACGCGAGCGGCATCGCTAAAGGAAAGACCACTGCATAAGTCCCCCAACTCGAGCCGGTTGAAAAAGCAATGATAATCGAAATGATAAAAAGGATAAATGGTAAAAGCATATAGGAAACGTCGCCACCAATGACTTCTACGAGATAAGTGCCCGCCCCTACTTCTTTGCTCACCGCTCCAGTGACAAAGGCCATGAGCAGCACAATGGAACCGCCGAGCACTCCCTTCATTCCTCCCACTGCCGCTTTAATTGTCTCTTGAATTTCCATGCCTTTCAAGACGGCCATAATAATGGAAAGCGCGAAAGCCAAACCAAATGCCAAAAGAATATCCGGTGAATCGTAAACGATATACGTCCCTATCGCGACTCCCAGTAAAGTGAAGAGAGGAAGTAAAAACTCACTGACATGGGGTTTATAATCCTGAGGCATATCCACACTATTGAATTCATCGACGCCCAAAGGTTCCGCATCAGGAGCATCGAGCTCACCCGTTTCACGTGAACGTTTCATGGCTGCTTTGAGTCGTTTTGAGGTAAACCAAGGCTTCTCAATGCTGAGCATAAAAGTTCCTAAAACGGCAAATATGGCATAAAAACAAAAGGGGACTGATTTAAAAAAGAAATCAATACGATCCAATTCCGTAGCTAAAAAAGCGACTCCAGGAACGTAGATGAAAGCTTGGACATAGCCTGGCCAAGCATTAAAAGCTAATTGCGAGGCAATGGGTGAGGAAGTCGAATCGACAATATAGGAAAGTTCTTCGTGGGAAATATTTTCTTTATCGGCCACTGGCTTAACTGAAGTTCCGACTAAGACCGAAGAAATGGTCCCACCTTGGAAAAAGACCACTCCCAGTCCCCATGCGACTAATTTGGCTGAACGCGGTCCTTTGACAAATTTTTCGGTCATGAAATTGGCGAACGCTAAAGATGCTCCCGTGCGTTGCCAAATACCTAAGAGTCCGCCAAGTAACCAAAGGTAAAGGACTAAAGTTTTTGCGGGGCTTTTTTGTGCGAGCATCGCAACTGTGTAATCAGGAAAATGGTAAGAGCCAATCATTATGGCACCACAGGCAGCGCCAACCGTTAAAGAAACGATGGGTTCACGAGTTAAAAAACAGAGTACAATCGCTGCCAAGGCGGGAAGTAAACTAAAAAAGTTAAAGTGATAAGCCTTTTTAAATTGGTAATAAAGACGCCCCTCTTCTTGGTCTTTGTACACAAACTGCTCTTCGGGCAAGCTAGTCGGATCGGCATCTTTTTTGGTAAAGCCACTCTCTGTCCAAGGCAAAGCTGAACTTAAGAAAACTTTTTTCTTCTTATAGGTATAGTAAGCTTGCTCGTTTTCATCAAGTTCATGTTGAAGCTTAATTTCTTGAATCGCTACGTTGGGCTTAGAGTTCTTACTAATCCCAAAAGCCAAGAGTAGGAAGGCGACTATAAAAATCGCTTCTAAAACTGTTTTTTTCTTCATAATCTCATCCTAATGGCTAATTTTAAATTCAAAGAATACACAAAAAAGCCTCGGTAGAACCGAGGCTGTTTTGATAATTGCTTAAGCTTTTGCGGAAGCCGCAAGTTTTTTGAGGGCTGCGATATCCTCAATAGTACTTAAATCGCCTTCAATATCACGACCAGCTGCAATCTCTTTCAAGACGCGACGCATGATTTTACCTGAGCGAGTTTTTGGCAGTGCATCGGCAAAGTGAATTTGATCGGGACGTGCAAAAGCACCGATTTCACTTGCGATATACTTTTTCAAAGCCGTCTTATCATCTTCGGTTTTTGTGAAACCAGTATTGGTGATGACGTAAGCCGCAATGCCTTCGCCTTTAATATTATGCTCAAAACCAACCACAGCTGCTTCGGCAACGCTTGGGTGAGCCACTAAGCAACTTTCGAGTTCCATAGTTGAGAGACGGTGACCGGAGACATTGATCACATCATCGATACGACCGAGAATTGTGATGTAACCATTTTCGTCTTTTACGGCGCCATCACCTGCGAGGTAATAACCCTGCTCAGCGAAACGACTCCAGTACATTTCTTTGAAACGCTCGAGGTCGCCCCAGATATTGGTCAACATTGAAGGCCATGGCTTACGAATCACAAGTAATCCACCTTTACCATCTGGAACTTCGTTGCCTTTTTCATCGACAATCGCTGCGTCGACACCAAAGAAAGGAGTTGTTGCACAACCCGGACGAGTCTTCGTTACACCAGGCATCGGAGTAATCATGACGCCACCGGTTTCAGTCTGCCACCAAGTGTCGACAATTGGACAACGTGACGCACCAATTTTCTCGTGATACCACATCCAAGCTTCTGGATTAATCGGTTCACCCACTGTACCGAGAAGACGCAGTGAAGAGATATCGTGCTTCTCTACGTGCTCGTCACCCCAGCTCATGAATGCGCGAATCGCTGTTGGTGCTGTGTAGAAAATAGAAACTTTATATTTTTCGATAACATCCCAGAAACGGTCGAGGTCAGGGAAGTTTGGTGCACCTTCGTACATGACGATTGAAGCACCATTAAGTAAAGGACCGTAAACGAGGTAACTGTGGCCAGTGATCCATCCCACATCGGCCGTACACCAGTACACGTCGGTATCTTTCATGTCGAAGATATACTTAGTCGTTGTGTAAGTTCCCACCATGTAACCAGCCGTTGAGTGCTGAACACCTTTAGGCTTACCAGTGGAACCAGAAGTGTAGAGAAGGAAAAGGGGATCCTGAGCTTTCATTGTCTCAGCTTCGAAAGCTGTTCCAGCTGCTGGGTAAACATCGTTCCAGTAAATATCGCGGCCTTCTTTCATCTCGTGATCAATTTCAGCACGCTGAACAACGATACAAGTTTTTACGATGTCCGTTTGGTTAATTGCGTCATCCACAATGTTTTTGAGGCCAAGTTTTTTACCACGGCGCCAGCCACCATCAGCAGTAATTACAACTTCAGATTCGGCATCTTTAACACGGTCTAAAATTGCACCTGAAGAGAAACCACCAAAAATCACCGAGTGAATCGCACCCACTCTCGCACAGGCAAGAACTGAGATCATGAGCTCAGGAACCATTGGCAAATAAATTGTTACACGGTCGCCTTTTTTAACGCCTTGTTCGCGCAACATGGCAGCAGCACGGCAAACGCGATCGTGAAGTTCTTCGTAAGTTAGTGTGAGGCTGTCGCCTGGCTCACCTTCCCAAATCAAAGCCGCTTTTGTGCGTCTTTCCGTTTCCAAGTGACGATCCAAGCAGTTCTCAGTAATATTGAGTTCGGCACCATCAAACCATTTAGCTACTGGCGCATCGTCCCAGTTGATAACTTGATCCCATTTCTTTTTCCAAGTGAATTCTTCGGCAATTCCGCCCCAAAATTTTTCTGGGCTACGAATTGATTCCATGTACATGGCGTCGTATTGACCTTTAGATTTGATGTGTGCTTGCTCGACGAATTCAAAAGTGGGCTCAAAAAGCCTATCCTCTTGCATAGTTACTTCGATATCGTTACTCATTTTATCCCTTCAATTTTGTAATTAAAATTTGACTAAAGAAGTGACTGAACTTGAATCCAGTACCTGTTTACCATTTAAAAATTCTAGTTCCACAAAAAATGCGAAGCCCGCAGTTTGGGCACCCATTTTTTCAACTAAGTCACCCGCGGCTCTAGCCGTTCCACCTGTTGCTAATACGTCGTCGATGATCAATACTCGATCACCCGCCTTAAAAGCATCAGTTTGAATTTCTAGAGTTGCTGTACCGTACTCTAGTTCATAGGATTGACTCACCACATCACCTGGAAGCTTGCCTGGCTTTCTAGCCATGACCATTCCTAAGTTAAGTTTTTGTGCTAAAGCCGCCGCAAAAATAAAGCCGCGCGAATCAATCCCAAGGAGATAATCTATCTCTTTGTCCTTGACGAGTTTCGCCATGGCTTCGATCACTGCAGTGAATTTTTGTGGATTAGCTAGTAATGGACTAATATCTTTAAATATGATTCCTGGACTTGGAAAGTCCGGGATATCCCTCAAACAGGAACTAAAGTCCTCACTCATTCTCTTACCTAAATTTATTTTATATTTTATTTTTAAGCAACGACACCACACAAAATTGCAAAAAAACATTCATAAAAGTAGGAAAAAAACTCCTAATGTAAAGCCATACTGCCTTGAAAAGGCGATGCTCGGAGGCAGTTTTTAAAGGATTTATCATTTTTTTAACTTTGGGGAACAGAAATGTCATATTCCTGTGAGCACTGCGGAAGGGTTTTTGAGACAAATTTGTCAAAAGGCGGGGGCATAGATTTCTGCTCTTTCTGTGACAAACTTAATATTGCAATTTTAGACGATGCACCAGACATCGTTTTCGGTGATTTCATCATCGACGAAGCCATTGGCGCTGGTGGCCATTCTATCGTTGTTAAAGCTAAGCATAAACCATCGGGTCTCGACTACGCCCTAAAGCTTTTTTTCACTAAATGTGAAGATGACAACAACGTTTCACAAGAGTTTTTACAAGAAGTCGAAACGGCATCGCAACTGGTTCACGAAAATATCGTACGTATTTTTGAAGGTGGTGTACATGAAAACATTATGTACATCGTCATGGAGCATGTTAGTGGCCTCAACCTTGGTGAGTACTTAGAACTCTACGTACAAATGGAACCGAAAGAAGCGGTAGCAGCAATGATTCATGCCTGTAACGCGCTCGATTACGTATGGTCCAATTTTCTAATGATCCACCGGGACGTCAAACCTCATAACATCATTGTAACCAAAGAAGGTGCAGTAAAACTTTGTGACTTTGGCTTAACGTCCAATCATGAAATGGCGGTACAAGAGAGTCGCAATATTTTGGGCACTCCCTTTTACCTCTCTCCTGAGATGATTCAAACTGACGTCTATCAAGATAATCGTTCAGATATTTACTCTCTGGGATGTACACTCTACCATTTAGTGGTAGGCCTACCTCCCTTTAACTACGGTGGCTTGCTAGAAGTGGTGAATGCTCGCATTGAGAATCCTCCACCAGACCCAAGAGGTGAATTCTCTGAATGTCCAGAAGCGCTAGCGCAAATTATTATGACGATGATGGCCACCGAAAGTGACGACCGCTATGCCACCGCTTTTGAAGTATCGCAAGACTTATTAAGATTTTTAAAAGATGAGGATCCTCTACTCGTAGATCCCAACAGAGAAAGAGCCAATCAATGAAAAGCACCAATAATCTAGTTTGGATGGATTTAGAAATGACGGGCCTCAACCCCGACAATGATAAAATCATCGAGATCGCCACCTTAGTTACAGATAGTGAACTCAATATTATCGCTAAGGGGCCTTGCCTGATCATTCATCAAAGCGACGAAGTAATGAATAATATGAATGATTGGTGCATAAAACACCACGGTGAATCAGGACTGACTCAAGCCGTAAAAGAGTCGACGGTCAGCCAAGAAGAAGCCTGCCGACAAACGCGAGATTTCATTTTAGAATTTTGCGAAAAAGGTCGTGCACCACTCTGCGGTAATTCAATTGGTCAGGACCGCATGTTTCTGACGAAGCATATGCCTGATATTATTGATGTGCTTCACTACAGGGTGGTGGATGTTTCAAGCATGAAAGAACTCTTTAATCGTTGGTATGGACAGAAGAAGTCATACTTCACAAAGAAGACCTCTCACCGAGCTCTAGACGACATCATTGAATCTATTGAAGAACTCAAGTTTTATCGTGAAAAGTTCCTCATACCCAAAGCTGATCTGTAGAACACAAACTTCTCCAAACCAAAAAAAGCCCATCGAACGACGGGCTTTTTTTAGTGCTTAGCGAAAACTTTACTGATGCGCCATTGCGTAATAAAGGCTCATTAATGCGTAAGCAGTTACGAGCTGACGGTTATTTTCTTGCCAGCGTTTTTCAGGGTTTGACCAACTTCCCTCTTCTGCTTGCATTGAAAGGAGTTTTTTACAAACATCTGTTCTCCAGTGGTGCTTGGCATTATTTTCACCTTCAACCACTTCAATTTCAGCTGCGTGTAAAGCTTTTGCAAAGGTGTGAATGTAGTAAAAGTGTCCTTGAAGTTTGAGGCCTGGATTTTCATCTAAAGTGTAGTTGCGTTTCACCCACTCCATTGCCGCTTTAATACGTGGATCATCTTTGCTTACTTTCGCATAAATCATCGATTTAACACCCGCGTAAGTCATACCTGCATAAGGGGCCATATCTGGACCTTCTGTTTTTGAACGATCCGGAGAATAACGGAAACCGCCATAGTTTCTTTCTTTCCACTCAATATTGAGCTCTTCATCATTCTCTTTTGATGATTGACAACGTTCGACAAATTCCAATGCTTTTGCCCAAGCTTCACGAGTGGCTTTTACATCTTCGGGACTCACACCCTCTTGATCAACCGATTCAGTGATGTAAAGCGCTTCAAGTGCGTATTGAGTATTGGATAAGTCAGACTTTGTCATATTAGAACCATAGCCAATGCCGCCCTCTTCTATACCTGTTTCTGGACCGAACTGACTCTTAACCAAGAAACGACGGCCTTTGCGAATTGCGTCACCATATTTTTTGCTATCAACAAAGTAAAAGGCCATCAAAGAAAGTGAGGTCGTATAATTTGGGTAAGCATGTTCACTGCGATCGTGAATTGAACCATCTGGATTAAGAAACTGACTTAAATATTTCGCACCTTTATCAATTTGCTCTTTGTATTGATCGCGCGAGGGAGACATGGCTAGAGTGGTTATCGAGAGTGCCGAGTACGCTGGCACACCACCGTATAAACCCCAAGAGCCATTTTCATTTTGTTGAGCGAGTAAGAAATTCTCACCCTTTTTCATGGATGCTTTCACTTCATATTTGAGTGAATTGTCAATGCCTGACTGAGCAAAAAGACTCACAGAGAGGAGTAAGCTTAAAAGAAGCTTTTTCATGATATCATTACCTTTAGTTTTTAATAAAAAGTGTCACTTATGTCAAATTTATCGATTTTACAGAAAAAACCCAGCGCTAACTGGGTTTTTTATCAAATCTTAATTCGCTAAAGTTTAATGGTGTGAGAAAATACGCTCAGGTGCGTGGAATAAAGCCACTCCTAATTCATTAGCGCGCTTAATCACGTCTGCATCCTTCAAAGATCCAGCTGGAGCAATAACTGCGGTAACACCAGCAGTTGCAGCAGTTTCAACACCGTCGGAAAAAGGGAAGAAACCATCACTGGACATCACTGAACCCTGAATATCTTCTTCACCTTCGTACTTGAGCTTAAATTTCGCAATGGCTTGCTCAATTGCACCCACGCGATCTTGTTCGCCCGTACCAACAGAAACTGTTGTGCCATTCTTCACAAGAACAACACCATTTGATCTAACGTTGATATTGAAGTACCAAGCAGCTAATAAATCTTTTTTCTCTTGCTCAGAAGCAGCAACTGTAGATTCTTGGAAACCACAAGCTTTATTTTCACCGCTAGCTGGCTTAAGGTCTGCTACACTTTTGAGAGAAGTTGTGAGAGGAGCTGCAACTACAACAGAACCGTCTGCTAAAGTTTTTAAAGTATTGTGACGCGCTTCTTCTTCACCTGTGTAACGAGGTAAATTCTTTAAATCACCGCACTGCAGAATGCGAATTGATTTATTCATTTTTACATCAGGATTGGTGAATACTGCCATCGCTTCTTCACTCACTGTAGGTGCGACAACACACTCAACAAAAGAAGACATGATTTCTCTAGCTGTCGCTTCATCAACTGTTGAATTAAATGCAATTGTACTCCCAAAAGCGGCACGAGGATCGGCATCGCGCGCTTGAATGTAAGCGTCATAGACGTTCGCTGCAGTTGCTGCGCCAGAAGGGTTAACATGCTTCATTACTGCACATGTAGGCTCATCAAAAAATTTAACGATATTCAAAGCATAGGAAATGTCTTCTAAGTTAGTCTGAGAAAGACCACTCTTACCATTCTTCAATACCTTGAGGTCGCCAATGGGACTCTCAAGACCAGCTGGTTTATAAAAAGCTGCTGTTTGGTGTGGATTAGTTCCGTAGCGGAGATCATCTACCTTAGTGTAGTCAGCACCACAAATGACGAGCTGGTCTTCGTATGAACCCTCATTGCGATTGAGGTACGCACTTCTGGATAAAGTCTTTTCAGACATGATTATTTTTCCTTATTTGATGTTTGTAAATATTTTTTCACGTTAAACTCTTCCGATAAAACCGCAAGTAACTCGGGACTCGTTTCGCTAAAAACAATCGTCAATTTATTGATGTAAAGGTTACGCTTAGATGGGTGTATCTCTTTAGTGAATTCTATGAATTTTTTAATTGAGTTTTGAATTAAGTGTGTAGAGTAATTTGCGCAAACGGCAATATACCATGATGAATTCGAATGATTATGAAGCCATTTACTAGCCTTAACTTGATCAAAATCTGACCACTTTTTCAAAAGCACCGAAACCAAACTATAATTGAGCAGGTCATGACTCTCGGCGAAATCTAAAAACTTAGAGGCATTCTCACCCTTGACTTGCCAGGCCAAATAATTAACCACCAATTTACTCATATTCGCATTTTCAATACCTCTAAAAAGCTTTAGGCTTTCTTGAGTGAAGGTATAATTAGGATGCATGAGCAACTCACTTGTATAAAGGTCTTTCAAGCTTTGATCTCTAATGCTACCTCGAGCAACTTTCACACCTTTCTTTTTGATTTGATGCTTAATAATTTCGAAAAACATATCATTAATAGTACTTAAGTAATCATCATAAATTCTTTTGGCAACAAGAAAAGAAGAGTTGAACAGCCCATCTATTATAGGTTTTTGTTTGATTTCACTCGGAAAGTTATCGACAAAGTACGCTGAGAGCTGAAGGTTTTTGGTCATACCCGATACCGCGTCATCTTGGCTATAAAAAATAAGCTCTCTCAACAAGTTTTTCGCAGTCTCACTTTTCAACCATTTAAAGGCATCATCAGGACGTCTTTTCGCATACTCTTTTAAAAGTAATGAGCGAGTATCACCTAACTCTCTTAATTCAACAACACTTAATTTTGACATTAAGTACGCAGGGTTTTTGTTAGCAATTTTAAGATAAGTAAGATTTTTAAAATTCTCTTTTTCTTTTGTCGAACGAATTTTATTTAAAAACTCTTGGTACTTCTGTCCTTTTTCACCTGCTAGACTGACCGCAATCCACCCATAGCACAAGTCTTTCTTGTAATTAGATAATGATTTCACCTTAGCTAAGATAAGGCGTTCTTTTTTAGGGAAGGTTTTGTGCATCAGAGTCTTTAAAAAAGCTCCACGTTGTTCGGGCTCTAGGCTATTAAAAATCCAATCAAGGTACTGATCCGGCTTATTTTCACAATGGAGTAAATAAACAAAACGAATTAGTTCGTCTTTATTTTTTATTTTGGAATTCGCCATCCATTCATAGGCTTTAGGGAAATCGTTTTTTCCCCAAGTCGAAAAAGTCAATAATACTAAGTTTTCATACTCGGGCAAAACCGCCAAATCTTCTAGATAGCTAACCGCCTGTTCAGGTCTTTTTTCTACCCAGACAAGATAGATACCTTCTAATGTGTAAGCTCGCCATTCTCTTTTCTTTAAACTTAATGCTAATTTGATACCATGATAGGGTGAAACATTACCTCGATCGACGATGGCGCGCAATAAACCCTCTTCCACAAAAGCTTGATCTTGGTTGGAAACTAACCACTCACCACACTCTTGTGGAGATAGCATCATCCACATAGGGATGAGTTCGCTAAAAACAACTGACTTACGTTCATTAGACTCAAGACTAAGTGCCCAAGCTACAGTCCCTGTAGGGTTTTCACGAAGCCATGATCTGAGAGCTAATTTAAAACCTGAAGTATTGGCCAAAAGCTCAGTTTCAGGCCATTCACCAATGGCCGGAATCGTTTCCGATTCATTGAGCTGAGGCTTTTTAATTGCCTCAGTGATTTGAGCTAACTTTTCAGGATTATATTTTGCTTTCGCTCTCGCTCCACGCCAACTCAAAATAGATACATAAACCGCCATGGCAGCACATAGAGCGATTAAAGCGCGGAGGATTAAGCGAATCATTTTTTAGCGTGATCTAATGATCCGGTCGGAAAGCTCCGCTAGTGCGGGCATCATATTGAGGAAACATTGCTGATACATTTCATCATCACCGCCAACGGGATCTTCAACTCCCAATTTACTATCGAGTAAAGTCAGTAATAGACGCGCTTTTTCTTTAGCTTCTGGAAAATCTTTTGTTAGCTCGTTGAGCTGAGCTTTCTCCATGCAAAAGATAGCTTCACAATCGCTCACCATCTCGGCTGTCACGCGGCGAGAAATATGGTTTTCAATAACAACGCCGAGGTTTGCCATTAGGGCAACGGCGAGCTGAGATGCTGGGGCACCTTCCTCTGCTTGAGTCCCTGCAGATACAGCTGCGACACCTGTGATTTTATTTTGAGTACAGAGGTGATTAAAAAAAGCGGCTGCCATAGGGCTACGGCAAGAGTTTGCATTGCAGACAAAAAGAATATTCATCATTTATCCTGTTTCTTAAATTTTATTAAATACAAAAAGTTAAAGTAATGCGAAAATAATTTTTCACCTCATTGAACAATGATAAAATGAGCTATTTATCTGCCCAGCCCCAACGCTTAGAAAACGGCCAAAAAACAGCAAAAGCTGTTCCCATTAAGTTCGCTCGTGGCACTGTCGCCCAAAAACGACTATCTAAACTATTATTACTATTATCCCCTAGCATGTAGTATTGATCTTCACCAATAGTAAAGATATCAGCATCATCGGTGAACTCCATTTTATAACCATCGCTAAATTCAGCTTTGATTAAATAAGGCATAAAACCATCAGCTTTATAGATTAAGGTGGCATCTTTTGTGGTCACTTTAATTGTGCCGTCTTCAAGATTTTCAAGAGGAGCGATTTTATTTTCAATGGCTGTACTATATGCATAGCGCTCATTCGGCGGCACTCGAATATAACCATTAAAGCCATCTTCCTTGCTCATTACATTGGCAAAACCCGGGTGGATTTCATCCATTTTTATAAACTGATCTTCACCTTGTTTACGCAAGTATAAGTCGCGATTCGAATCAATTTTTAAAGTATCGCCAGGCAGGCCAGCAAGACGCTTGATATAAAACTGCCCACCCAGACTTTCACCATTATATTTCGTAATATTTTTGGTCTCGAAAACGGCTATATCGCCCCTTTGCGGCTCTCGTAAATTGTAGACGTAGCGATTCACAAAAAGGTTGTCTCCCGTTTCCACGTAGCCGTTCATTTTAACATCTCCTGAACCGGCATACTTAGACTTGGACCACAACTCATAAGCCTCACTTAAATGAATCATCTGACCTGGGAAATTATTTTTCTCGCCATTATTAACGCGATAAAAAGTACGCGTGAACAGTTTTTTAATTAAAAAATTACGCCCATCGGGAAGTTGCTCAGTCATCCCAATCACTGGCACATCATCATTAAAATAAGAGCGACCAAAATAAATTGGGTAGAGGTAATTCTCACGGAATTTTTCGACTTTAGATTCATCCTCTAAATAAACATTGATCCCATGCAATGTTGGGCGCATGGAGTTTGTAGGAATCTTAAAAGGCTGAAGAATCACAGCACGAAAGGCGAAAGCAATAGCCACGACAACCACGAAACCTTCGATTCTGGCTCCCCAATCGGCATACTTTTTACGGGGAATTTTCTTATGCACAGTATCTAATTTTTCTTCAATCCTCTCAACATCCGCAGCCTTATCTTTGAGTGCAGCGTGAACTTCTTGGCGAAGATCGCGCAATTCTTGATTGAGTACCTCAGGATAAAGATCGTCATTCATGCGCGTTTCATGTTTCAGAAAACGCATAAATTCTTTGAGCTTTCGATGACGCTTAACTGCAGCAGTCAAAGGCACATGGGCCCAGACCGCCCAAAAAATAACGACGACTAAAAGAATATCAAAAAAAGAATCGCTCATTCTTACTCCGATGTGGACGCTTTAAGAACCTGCACAAAAGCTTCCTGCGGGATATTTACATTACCAATCTGCTTCATACGCTTCTTACCGGCTTTCTGCTTTTCTAGTAACTTACGTTTACGCGAGATATCACCGCCATAACATTTTGCCGTAACATTTTTGCGCATCGCACTAATGGTCTCACGAGCAACAATATTGCCACCCACATATGCTTGAATTGCAATCGCAAACATCTGACGTGGGACCACATCTTTTAGTCTCTCTGCAATTTTACGACCACGAGATTCTGCTGCATCACGATGAACAATCGAAGCAAAAGCATCAATCGGATCATCATTCACTTTCATCTCAAGTTTTACTAGAGGTGCTTGCTGATAACCATTCGGTGTGTAATTCATTGATCCATAACCCTTGGTCATCGACTTTAGTCGATCATTAAAATCAATAACGATTTCATGAAGCGGCAAACTTGCCGATAGCATAACATGTCGCTCGTCTACTGCAGTCGTATTTTCACAAAGCCCACGTTTCTCCATAATTAGACTCATAGCCGCACCGATATAATCATTAGGGATCATGATATTAGCTGCAATAACAGGCTCTTCGATATAGTCAATTGTTGATGGATCCGGTAAATAAACGGGGTTATCAACTTTCACCATCTCACCATTTTTTAGGTGGACGTGATAAATAACTGACGGATAAGTTGAAATAATATCCATATCATAGTGGCGACGTAAACGCTCCTGAATAATCTCCATATGAAGCAAACCTAAAAAGCCACAACGAAAACCAAAACCTAAGGCAGCTGACGACTCGGCCTGATACACAAATGAGGGGTCATTAAGCTGTAACTTACCCATACTCAATCGTAAAGTTTCGAAATCTGCACTATCTATTGGGTACACACCTGAATAAACCATGGGAAGAACTTCAGCAAAACCAGGCAGAGCCTCTTTCACGGGTTCCATCCTGGAGGTAATCGTATCACCAATTTTCGAATCTGCCGTATCTTTAATATTCCCAATCAAGTAACCCACTGAGCCTTCCGTAAGTACATCCAAAGCTTTCATTTTCGGAGTAAAAACACCCACTTCTTTAACTTCATATGACTTACCGGTAGAAAACATTGTAATTTGATCCTTGGCACGAACTTCACCAGAAAAAACACGTACGTAGTTGACCACACCGCGATAAGCATCGTAACTCGAGTCAACAATCAAACTAGCCAAAGATTTCTCTTCCACTTCTGGGGGGCATGGAATACGGTCAATAATTGCTTCAACAATCTCAGGAATGCCTTCACCTGATTTTGCCGAACAAAGCAAAGCTTCTTCAGCAGGTATGGCCAAAATCTCTTCGAGTTGCTCGTAGCACATGGCAAGGTCCGTTGCAGGCAAATCAATTTTATTCAACACAGGAACGATGGTCAAACCTTGCTTCATCGCTAAGCCAATATTTGCTACAGTTTGAGCCTGAACACCTTGAGTAGCGTCAATAATCAAAACCGCACCTTCACAAGCCGCCAAAGAACGACTCACTTCATAAGCAAAGTCAACATGCCCTGGGGTATCAATCAAGTTTAGCTCGTAAACTTCATCATTATTTGCTTTGTAAGACATCGTAACTGGGTGAGCCTTAATCGTAATACCACGCTCGCGCTCCAAGTCCATGTTATCTAGAAGCTGCTCTTCCATATCTCTTTCACTTACAGTATTCGTCATCTGTAAAAGGCGGTCAGCTAAAGTTGATTTACCGTGATCAATATGAGCGATTATACTAAA
The DNA here is from genome assembly GCF_000170755.1 of Lentisphaera araneosa HTCC2155. Taxonomy (NCBI): domain Bacteria; kingdom Pseudomonadati; phylum Lentisphaerota; class Lentisphaeria; order Lentisphaerales; family Lentisphaeraceae; genus Lentisphaera; species Lentisphaera araneosa. The sequence continues at coordinate 196,576 of NZ_ABCK01000008.1, read as the reverse complement.
ATTACGGATTTTATTTCTTTCCATATATAAATCTCTAAAGTTTTTTGTTTTGAATGCAACTTATCACAAAAACCATAAGGCATTCTTGTCTAAATTAATTCCTTGAGGATAATCGTTTTAACTATCAATTCAACACAAATAAAGATCAAACTCATTTATCATAAATTCTGAAATCAATTATGAGCTCAGCTATAAACAAATGACTTTTTTTCAAAACTCATTATATTGCACTACTTTTTATAATAAACCACAGGAATTATGCTCATGGACCCAGAAGACGCACTCATCGAAAAAATCCAAAACAACCTCAATAACAACGGCTTTCCCGAAAATGTGGTTGCCTTCCCCCTCAATAAGATTCAAGCCATCGTCGAAAAAGACCAACTCGAACTCGACATGATCTTATCCAGACTCTCGATGGCAGGGATCTATTCTCAGGAACAAAGTGATAAATTAATATTTTCTACAAGCCCAGACAGCTTCAGTAGCCAGGAGGAAAATTCACCAGAAGGCGGCGAAGCTCCTGCCAGTGATGGCCTTGGCGACCTTCTCAATGGCTTAGGCGACCTTCCCTTTGACCCAGCTTCTTTTGCGGGCAAATCCAAAGAGGATATCATGAGCATGGGTAAAGATATGATGGAAAAGATGTCTGAGACTGATAAAGCTGAGCTTTTCAAAAAATTTATGTCCATGCCAGCTGACCAAAAAGAAAAACTCATGGGCAAAGCAAAAGATTTTAACTTATTCTAAGTAAGAGTTTAAATAGACCTGACTCAGTAGTCGTCTAAAGAACGCCTACTGAGTTCCACCCACATAGCCGCCTCATCTTCCATTTGGTTCTTTTTACGAACCTCGATCCACGAATCTAAACTCGTGTGGGAACCATTATCTAAATAATCATTGAGTAACTCTTCCCAACCCTCACGAGGGTACCAATGGGATGACATAATATCGTACTCTAACAGAGCCTGAAGCTCTTTAGGAATTTTATCAATCGAAGTTTTATCTAAGTACTCACAGGACCCTAAGAGGCCCACAACTTCTCGGCGATTAATATGCTTTAAATCAGAGTACTGAGGTTTGAGGGGGAGTTCCTCACTAATCTCAGGAAACACAAAGCCGCCTGGCTCTGGCTGAGTTGAACCCTGATTAAGACCCGCATCTAAACGTGTATCAATTTCTTGCTCTAATAGCTTCTCTAATAAAGTAGAAACATCTTCTGAATCCTCCAAGAGAGGCAAGACTCGTTTAAGTACGTCTTGAGAAATCGGTATCTGAATATCTTTTTTTCTCAAAGACAAGAACTACTGCTTCAAGCCAATTTTGCTACCAGGGTAGGCATTGAGATATAGATAAACCATAATGCGATACTCATCTCGACTTTCCTCAAAGCGAACTGCTCCCGTCCAAGCATGTAAACGACGTTGCCATTCAACCATATAACGAATAAATTCATTTTCCTTTGGATCATAACTTGCTCTAAACGAAAGGAAATTATTAAACCACAAACGATAACGCACACCCGCAGTCAAAGTCTGCTTTTCTTCATAATACCTAGAAAATGATGAGGAAAAAACAGAGCTATACATCGTTGATGCATTCGAATATAGACTATCACTTTCAAATTCATTTCTATAAAGGTAATTTAAAGTATATTGAAGCTTATCAGGATCACCAACCATTGCAGTCAATGAAAAAATATTCACATCATTTTCTTCTAAATCAACAATAATATCCGATTCGAAAGATAAGTTATCACGGGGATCAAAAGTCACATTTGTACCAAAGTCACCTACACCTTCACGTGCATTATCTTCATCACTCGGCAAATGAAAGTCAACCCAAGTATTTAGAGTTACTAAATTATGTATTTGGCCATTCCTTCTCGTTTGAAAACGGTTCTTCACACCCGTACGCACCCAGTGCTGTTCCGCAATCCGATCAGTCTCATCAAAGTAATAGAGGTGCTCTCTATCTTCAGAGACATAAGGAATATAGTTATGGTTCATATAGGGCTCTATCACATGACGCAAACCATTGACATTCATCCATTCATTTTGAACATCAAGATTGGTTTTATAGGCTTTAAAACTTAATTCATAGCCGATCTCAGCAACTAATCTCAAAGCATCATCACCTTCATCATCATAATTATTGGCGGCATAGCCCGGTGGGTTATAAGGATCATTCGCCCCAATTAAACGAGACAGGTCTTCATCACTTACTTCACCATCGCTTGTATCAGAGTAATAAGTTAAGCGTATAGCTGCCCTCGGAGTAAAATTCAACCAGTTATTAATTTTGGTGTTATAATGAAGTGCATGCAAACTATCAAATCTTGCCGACTCGTAATCTTCCAAGTCCGATAAATCATCATCAAAGTCGCGCCACTTAGCCTTATACGAGCCAAACTTATTTTCATTAGTGTAATAAAAATCACTATTGCCAATACGATAACTGGGTAAATCATAACGCACTTCAGGAAGACGTTCAATAGTTGAGTCAAAATCATTAAGACGAGCGTTAGCACCGAGTGATAATGAATAGTTATCACTTAAATATTCTAAATCAAAATAATTAATCGACGAATCAAATTGTTTATCAAATGAACTACCGCCCTCGACATAATCTTCTTTATATTCAATATCAGATACTAAGTCAAGTTTCATACGCAATGTAAGCTTATCCATCACATCCCAACGATGAAAAATATCAACATTATACCTATCACTGGGCTCGTCGAATCTTCCCAAATCATCTTTATCTACATCACCCTCAGGTATGTAGTAGAACAAAGATTTAAATTCGTGATTGGGCCCTTTACTCTCTGAACCTACACCAAACGCAAAACCATCTTCTTTACGATAATCTATCATCGGAGTTACCGTTGTATTAGGCGCTACTTTGATTTTACGACTGACAAGTAAAAAAGCGCCCCAGTCAGAACTATAACCCGGCACAATTTTAAATTGTCCATCATTACCTTCTAAATGACTGGTAAAATAAGGAAGGTAGAAAATCGGAACATCCGCAACGTAGGTGGTGATATCTTCTGCATCATAGGAGCCATCTTCATTATAGACAACTTTTCCAGCCTTCCAATAATAATGCTCTTCGTGACCCAAATGCCCTAAGTCACATGTTGTGAATTTAACGTTGTAGCCGGTAATTGTTTTATCTTCTTTGCTCTCCACCTTATCACCGAGCAAATACCAAGGCCCTGTTCTCCCATCGTATTCACCAAGGTTGATGACGCGAGTCTTAATATTACCTGTAACGAGCTCGGCTTTAATTTCATCACCAGCCTCCAAGCCAGTAATAACAACATTGCCTTTCGCCTCAAAATCAAAAGTTTCTGTATTGATCTGAGCATAGTTACAAGTTATTAAACCCTTTCCAGTACTCAGTCGAACATTATTTTTTAAGATAAATAACTTTGTGTTTTGCTGAAATTCAGAAGAGTCCGCATTGACTTGCGATCCTTTAAAATTGAAAAGTCCCTGAGCAACTAATTCGCTCGGAGTGAAAAAAATTATACTAATACAAACTGTAAGCCAGCTATAAAATCGTTTCATTAAACAGTCCCTAATTATACTAAGCTAACAAGATACTCGCAAAGCAGTTCCTGTCTAACCAAGGGAGTCGCTTTCCGACTCCCATTAATCACTTTTTAAGAGGCTTAAAGCAAGCCTTTGTAAGCTTCCACAGTTTTTTCTGCAATTGAAGTCCAACTAAATTCCTCAACTGCACGCTTTCTACCTGCCTGCGCCATACGATCACGGAGTCCAGGATCTGCAATCAAGCGATTCACTTCTTCTGCCAAATCATCCGAAAAGTTTTGTGGATTAACAGGCTCATAGGGTGCAACATCAAGCTGATGCACTGGAACTAAAAACCCCGTTTCATGATGAACGACAACTTCCTTGATCCCGCCAACAGCACTCGCTACAACCGCCGTTTCACAAGACATGGCTTCTAAATTAATAATGCCAAAAGGCTCATAAATTGAAGGACAGCAAAAGATATCTGCGTGCGAGTAAAGTTTGATAATAGATTGTTTGTCAAGCATTTCAGAAATCCAAATCACACCTTCGCGATTTTCGCTAACGCGATCAACCGCTTCTTTCATTTCTTGCTCAATCTCAGGTGTATCAGGTGCACCAGCTGCCAATACAATTTGAGCGGAAGGATCAATTTTTGGGATTGAATTTACCAAGTGGATAATCCCCTTTTGACGGGTAATCCTCCCCACAAACAAAACGATGGGACGATCGGGATCAATACCGTACGAGCGCATGAGCTCTGGATCGAGTGTCTTACTGTATTCTTCTGTATCTATACCATTGTAGATGATCTGAACTTTCTCTTCATCCACATTAAAGTGTTTCATCACGTCATCTTTCGTATCTTTAGATACAGCAATAACTAAATCTGCTGATTCAATTGCCGTTTTCTCTACCCATGAAGAAACATCATAGCCTCGTCCCAGTTGCTCGGATTTCCAAGGTCTAAGTGGTTCCAAACTATGAGTGGTAACGACTAATTTTGAGCCGTACAATTTTTGACATAAAAGACCTGCAAAATGAGTATACCAAGTATGACAATGTACTACCTCTGCATCACTCGGGTCCATCGCAAAAGATTGACAATGATTTAAAGTATTAAATAAGCCTTTAAATTTAGCTTCACCATTTTCAGGAAAATTAAGCTCTGGAGAATGCCCCTTAACAGTAATATTCTCTCCCTCGACTTCTTGATCACCAAAACAACGAACTTCCGTGGATATCAACTTGGACAATTCACGACTCAAGTATTCGATATGTACGCCTGCTCCACCATAAACATTTGGTGGAAACTCATTTGTTAACAAAAGGCTTTTCATTCCTATTCCTTATAATAATTTATCAATCACTTTCGAAATTTCACTCGATCCCCATCCGCGGCCAGCTAAATAACGGTAAAGTTTTTGACGTTTTTTAAATTTATCATTTTCTCGATGCAAAGATTTTAACTTCTTTTGCGCTAAACGCAACAGTTCATTCAATGGCTCCTGTTCAGATAGCGTGAATTCTTGAATAATTTCGCGTACTAAATTCGATTCCAAGCCGCGCTGACGCATTTTCAGACTGACAACACGAGGGCCAAAGCCCTTCTTGGCTAACTCTTTGCAATAGAGTTCTGCAAAACGCCGATCATCTAAATAGCCGTAGGATTCCATTTCTTCGAGAACTTGTTCAATAAGCCTCATACTAAATTCTTGTTTATCGCGAAGCTTTTTCTTGAGTTCACCTCGGCTATGTAAACGACGAAAGAGAAGGTCAGAGGCTTTTTTTCTGCATTGGCTGAGGAGTTTTTCTCCAAAAAATTCTTGGTAAAGTTCATCAGGAATTTCTGCACCTGTTTCAAGTTGATGACTCTTGTACTGAAAAGGATCGACAATAAATTTCTCTTTATTTTCAAGGCTTAATTCAATACGCCCATCTTCGAGAAATTTTTGTTTTACCACTTTTCTTTCAGCCAAGCTGCAACCCCACATTATCAATTAAGCGCGCTGGGCCAAAAACTGCGGCAAGTAATATACGGATTTCTCCATTTTGGCTAAAGTCATCTAATGCTTTCAGAGTGTCTGCCGCAACAAACTCAATGTAATCAACTTTGCCATGAGCAGACTGAATCATATTAGTCAGTTCATTTTCTAAGGAGGCAAGATCTACTGACCGGTCTTCTTGAATTTTCTCTAGGGCAAAATTAAGTGCTTTTGATAAACTTAGCGCATTTTGACGTTCTTGATCATTGAGGTAACGATTGCGTGACGACATGGCCAAACCATCTTTTTCTCGAATCAAAGGCGCGCCAATAATCTCTACTGGGAAATTGAGATCTCGAACCATGCGACGAATAACTGCGAGTTGTTGAAAATCTTTTTCCCCAAACACGGCACAATCAGGAAGAACCGCTAAGAACAACTTAGTTACAATAGTGGTTACGCCTTTGAAGTGACCGGGGCGTTTAGCACCACACAACCCTAAACCGACTTCTGTTTCATCAACCCAAGTCGAACTACCTCTAGGGTACATTTCAGCCGCTGAGGGCGTAAACACGGCATCTGCTCCCTCTAGATCACACAAATGCATATCTTCTTTTAAGGGGCGTGGATAAGCACCTAAATCTTCGCCCTCTCCAAACTGAGTGGGATTCACAAAGATTGTCACAATGACTTTTTGGGCATGCTTTTTTGCCACTCGTATCAATGACAAGTGACCTTCATGAAGCGCACCCATGGTGGGAACAACCGCTACTTTATCACCGTTAAAATGCCAAAGCTTAGAAAGCTCCTGCATTTGAGCAATCGTTTTGATTTGTTGCATTAATACCAATTCTCGTTAGAAGGGAAAGAACTTGACTTCACATCGTCTTTGTATTGCCCAAAGGCTCCTTCAATTTGCTCTGCCAAATTTAAATACTTCCTTGCGTGCCTTGGAGTGAAACGTGGATCTAAACCCAAAACATCGTGCATAACTTGAACCTGACCATCACATGCAAGGCCTGAGCCGATTCCAATAATCGGTATATCTAAAGCTGAAACGATGCGCTGCGCTGCGTCATCCTTCACACATTCCATCACAATCGCAAAAGCACCCGCTTCTTGAAGTGCCAAAGCATCTTTGAGCAATTGCTCTTCGTCTTCTTTTGATCGGCCGCGAACTTTATAACCGCCCTTAACTAGGACTGCTTGCGGAAGCAAGCCAATGTGCCCCATAACCGGAACGCCACCTTGAACCATAAGCTTCACTAATTCCGCAACTTCTTCTCCGCCTTCGATCTTTACCGAACTCGCTAAACTTTCTTGCATAAAACGGCTAGCGTTTTTTAAAGCCTCGTGACTTGATCCATGATAAGACATAAAAGGCATATCCGCTACAACGAGAGCTTTTTCTGAACCTCTGACCACAGCCGCACTATGGCGCAAACAATCTTCTAGGCTAACTGGTACAGTTGTTTCATGCCCTAAGACGGTCATTCCAAGTGAGTCGCCCACTAATAATAAATCGACTCCCGCACGATCCGCTAACAAAGCCGAAGTCGAATCATAGGCAGTTACACAAGCAATCTTTTCACCACTTTTGTAGAGCTTCCAGATATCGCTGACGGTATTTCTCATCATTCTTTTTCCAAAATTTTTTACGGCTCTTAGGCTAATTCACGTGACCTATTTTTCAAGTTAATTTCCCTAGCCTTTTTCAGCTTAAGCAACTCAGCGACTGGCCCGAGGAAAAAATCTCGTGAATTTTATGTTTTAGTGAAAGATTTGCTTTCATTCGCGAGATTGAGAATATAAAGACTTATAAACTCAAGGTTCAAATGAAACTAATCCAACTCACTTCTCTACTGATTATTATTGCTCCCTTCGCAAAAGCGAATAAAGGTATTGTTTTCTTTGAAAAGAAAATTCGCCCTGCACTAGAAAAATACTGTTATCGCTGTCATTCCGACAAGGAAAACAAAGTCAAAGGCGGACTGGTACTCGACTCTCAACACGGCTTACTCACAGGAGGAGAAAGCGGTCCCGCCATTGTCCCTGGCGACCTTGGTAAGAGTGAACTCTGGAGTGCCATCAATTACGAAATATCTGAAATGCCCCCCAAAGAACCCATGCCCGATGCCGTGATCGCTGATTTCAAAAAGTGGATTCTCATGGGTGCCCCTGATCCGAGGAAACAAGAGAAAATCATCGTCAAAAGTTCGGTGAGTGAAAAAGATATTCGCGAAGGTCGCAATTTCTGGTCTATGCAAACACCTGAATACAAAGCATCTCAAGCTAATAGTAACGCGCAATGGAATCAAACTGAGATTGATCGCTACCTCTATCAAGGTTTTCAAGAAAACAAATTGAGTACTCCAAGCACCGCCTCAAGCCTCAACTTAGCTCGCCGACTCTATTTTGATCTCATAGGCCTCCCCCCTTCACCTGGGGAACTCACGTCTTTTCAAGAGCAATACCAACAAGATCCCGATGCCACGATTTACAAGACAGTTCAAACTCTGCTTCAAAGCCCTCACTTTGGTGAAAAATGGGGCCGCCACTGGCTAGATGTGGCTCGTTACGCTGAGTCCACTGGTCAAGGACGAAACATGACCTATCCGCATGCTTGGCGTTACCGAGATTATGTCATTGATTCTTTCAATCAAGACAAGCCCTACAATCAATTCATTCGCGAACAAATTGCTGGCGACCTCATTAAAACGGATAGTGATCAAGAATGGGCTAATAATTTAGTGGCCACTTCATTCTTAGCCATGGGCTCGAAAGCTTTACCTGAAGACGACAAACGCAAATTTAATGCCGAGATGGTTGATGAACAAATCGATTTAGTCACTCGAGGTCTCATGGGGATTTCAGTTGCCTGCGCTCGCTGTCATGACCACAAATTTGAAGCCATCCCCCAAAGCGATTACTATGCAATGGCGGGTATTTTCCAAAGTACAAAAACCTATTATGGCACCACTCCCAATGCTCAAAACCGACATCCCAGCACTCATATCAAACTCCCTGTGAGTATGGCGAAAAATGTCACCTCACCTATGAGCCCAAACGAACTCAGTCAACTTAAGTCTCAGTTAAAAAATGCTGAGGACGATATGCAGAAAGCCCGTATGGCTCGTCGGAATTCGCGAAATATGCAAAATGTCGACGCCAATCAAATTCAACGAGACATTGCTCGTTCCCAAAACAAGTATTTTGCCCTTCAAGAAAAAATCAATTCCGTCGATAGCTCTGGGCAAGCCGTAGCTTATTGCATGGGCGTTCAACCAAGTACTTTAACGAATGCTAAATTACTCGAACGAGGCGAAGTTCACCGTCCAGGACAAGAAATTAAGCGTGGCTTAGTGCAAGTCCTTGGACCTTTCGATATCACCATAAACCAAAACTCCAATGGTCGTTTAGAACTCGCCGATTGGATTACTTCAAAGGAAAACCCTCTCACAGCTCGAGTGATGGTAAACCGCATCTGGATGAAACTCATGGGTCAGGCCATCGTTAGGAGCCCCGATGATTTTGGAACTACTGGATCGGCACCCACTAACCAGCAATTATTGGATTATTTAGCCCTTAAATTCATGACCAATAATTGGTCAGTCAAAAGTATTATTAAGAGTATCGTCCTTAGCAGATCTTATCGCAGTAATTCAGAATTTAATTCAGATAACTTCAAACTCGATCCCGATAACAAACAGTTTTGGAGAATGGATAAACGACGAATTGAAGCTGAGTCCTTTAGAGATGCAATCCTTCAAATATCAGGAAAAATCAGTGTCTCACAACCCACAGGTTCTCAATTAGCCGAAAAAGGCCAAACCACCATTGGTCGAGCCAATCAATTAAACATTGATATCGGCGCCCCTTATCGCTCAGTTTACCTCCCCGTTGTTCGCGACTTCCTGCCCGACCTTTTAAAAACTTTTGATTTTCCCGAGTCGATGACAACTACGAGCCAACGCGAAGTCAACAACAATGCTGCCCAGGCGCTCTATATGTTGAACAATGACTTCGTGATCAATAGTAGCCAACTAACTGCAGAGAGGCTCATAAATCACAGCTCCGAACTCGACAAGCAAATCAAAACTGCTTTTATTATTTGTCTTGGCAGAAGCCCAGACTCAGGTGAACTCATTGGAGCTCGTCAACTCTATCAAAAATTTTATCAAAGTTCTGAAATGCGTCAGAAAAACTCAAACGATAGAAAAACTCAATCTTTAGCCGCTATCGTCCAAGCACTTTTTGCTAGTTCCGAATTCCGCTACCTCAACTAGGAGATCCATATGAATTTTAATCGTAGACAATTTTTAAACTTAGGTTCAACAGCTGCCCTCACTGGGCTTAATATAAATGCATTTTCTAGTTCACAAAGCCCACAAAAACCTCATTTTACTCCTAGAGCCAAACGTGTCATTGTCATTAACATGGGTGGCGCGACCTCTCACGTCGACACCTTTGACTACAAACCTAGCCTCATTAAAAACGCTGAAAAGCGCGGTAAATACGGCCGTAAGCTCATGCCCCCGATCAAGGAATTTAAACGCTACGGAAAAAGCGGTTTACCGCTCTCGACTCTTTTCCCTAACCTTGGTCAGCAAGCTGATGAGCTCTGCCTACTTCATGGTCATTCAACTGACCAACCCAATCACCCCCAAGCACAGACTAAAATCCACACGGGCAATGTGCAGTTCGCTCGCCCTTCACTCGGTGCGTGGGTCATGTATGGTTTGGGAAGTGAGAATAAATCAATCCCTGGGTTTATTACACTCAACCCCAATTCAGGTGCTGGTGCCCATTTTAGTAGTGCTTTCCTTCCTTCTAAATACCAAGGAACCGCCGTCGGAGGATCTATTCGTGGGAATCGTGCCTCTGGAGACCCTGCTTCATTCCCAAATATCAAAAATGAAGAATTCTCCACAAAACTTCAAAGCTCCCAACTCGATTTTATTTCAGCCCTCAATAAACGCAAGCTCCAAAAAGATAAACACAGTCCTGAAATCAATGCGGTTCAAGACTCCTATGAAATGGCTTTCCGTATGCAAAGCTCCATGCCCGCAATCTTAGACATCAGTAAAGAATCGAAAAAAACACTGGCTCTTTATGGAGTGGATAATGACCTCACTTCAAAAGTGGGACGCCAATGCCTCCTTGCTAGACGCTTTGCTGAAGCGGGTGCACGTTATATCGAGCTTGGCCATGGTGGCTGGGATCATCACTCGAACCTGAAAAATGACCTCACGGCACGTTGTAGCGAAATCGACAAGCCTATTGCAGGTTTACTCGCTGATTTAAAGCAAAGAGGACTTTTAAAAGACACCCTCGTGGTTTGGTGTACTGAATTTGGGCGTACACCTGAGTCACCTAACATGGATGGACGCGACCACAACCCCAAAGGATTCACGACTTGGATGGCTGGTGCCGGAGTCAAAGGTGGCTTCCGCTATGGCGCCACAGATGAATTTGGCTACGAAGCTGTAGCAGGCCGACTCTCTATCCACGATTGGCACGCGACCATTCTGCATATCCTTGGCTTAAACCATGAAAATTTAACCTATAAATACGCTGGTCGTGACTTCCGCCCTACCGATGTCTATGGCGATGTGGCCAAAGATATTCTATTATAAATAAACGTTTTTTTATATTTGGTGAAAGATCATTCATCTTTACTGCGATATAGCTTTTACAGACTCAAAAAAGGAACTCAAAAAATGAAAAAATTATTTATTATCACATTATCTCTCTTTTTAGCCCACAGCATGTTTGCCGAAGAAAAAAAAGAACGCAAAGGTAATAAAGGCGGTGATCGCAAAGCCGCAATGGAAAAACGCATGCAGAACATGAGTGACGAAGAAAAGGCGGCCTTCAAAGAAAAAATGAAACAACGTCGTGCCGAAATGCAAGAAAAAATGAAAGGCATGAGTGACGAAGAGAAAGAAGCCTTCATTAAAGAGCAACGTAAAAAACGCGGTGGCAAAGGCGGCATGAATGGTAAAGGAAAAGAAGAAATCAAAAAACAACTCGAAGGCATGAGTGAAGAAGAAAAGAAGGCTTTCTTTGAGCAAATGAAGAAAAAACGTGCTGAAATGCAAGCTAAAATGGAAAACATGAGCGACGAAGATAAAAAAGCCTTCATGGAAAAGAAAAAAGGTAAACGTGAAGATAATGGTGGTAAAAAGAAAAAGATTGAAGACGTAAAACCAGAGGGCATTGAACCCCAGCGTCCATAAGTCCTCCTCAACTTCAATTTTCTAATTTTAAAAGCCCTAATCGAACCACGATTAGGGCTTTTCTATTTGTCTCTATATAAATGGCCACTTACATTCAAAAAACTATTACTTGAGGAACAATGAAATTTTTATACACACTTAGCCTTTTAACTCTTATCTCATGCGGCGCTTTCGATAGCAGTAAGCATTACTTCACAGAAAACAGTGTCCTCATTGTGAAATCAAATGGTGAAGTCAGAATTGAAAACACTCTCTTTAAAGAAATTTACAGCGAGGGAACCATTACCGAACGAAATGGCCAGAACCTTACCCTTCAAATAATCTCATATAAGCCGAAAAAAGCCCCTGAAGTAAAGACTATAAAAGTTGCACTCATGCCGAAACAGGAATACCGCTACCTTAAGTAAGCACTCCACTCTTTACTCAAACACCATTTGCCTTTAGAAATTTCAAAATATTTTTTTTCACCTCCTCATCCCCAAAAGCTTTTCCACCATGACTAGCCCCTTCTAAAATATGTAATTGTGAATTTAGACCTTTACTTTGGTAGACCTCATGAAGCCGCTTGGATTGCCCAGGAAGAACAACCCGATCTTTAGATCCATGAATGATCAAAATAGGTGAATCTTTATGATCTACCTGATATGCCGCTGACGCCTTCTTGGCGAGATCTTTTTTATCTTGAATGTTTCCACCTAAAAGCTCGTAAACTACCCCTCCCTTTTTATTAACCTTTTCAGGTTGATTCTTTTCACGTAAAAGAAAATCGCTAGCTCCATAAAAATCTATAACTGCTGATACTTGTGTATTTTCCTCACTATAATCTCCAAGTTCTCCATCTAAAAAATCATCTCCTGAAGAGGTAGCCATCAAAGCCGCCAACTGTCCGCCAGCACTTGATCCGCCAACTGCAAAACGTTTTTTATCCAAGCCATATTTTACGGCATTTGCTTTCAAAAACCTTAGTGCTGCTTTACAATCGTGAATTTGCGCAGGGAACTTAGCTTCTTGGGAAAAACGATAAGAAACACTTGCAACCACATAACCATACTCCGTGAGCCACTGTAACTTACAATCCTTCTTGCTACCGCCTTTCCAGCCTCCACCGTGAATCCACATCAGCATAGGTCTATTTTCCTGCTTGCCCTTAGGAAAATAGATGTCCATTTCTAATTTTTTTTCAACTGTAATAGCAAAGGTAATATCTTTAAGGTCTTTCTGAGCAAAAAGAGAAATAGATAAGATAGCGATTAAGAAATATTTCATGGTCATCCTTTAATTGTTTTACAATGAATACGAAAAAAAATTATAAAAGTGACAAAAACTAATATAACTTAATAGCAACACAAACTAATGAAGCAGTGAGTTTTTATTATTTATTTCACCACTTTTTCACTTGCGAAGATCGCAAAAGCTCGCATTAGCTCCAAAAAAATTTTATTATTTTAAAGATTCACCGTAACGTTTGCGATTTCCGCTTATATACGAGGGCAACTAAATAAAAATACACGGAGTACCACATGAAATTCCTCGCTTTCCTTTCAATTGCTACAACTGCACTTATCACTTCCTGTACAAGTACACCGATCCCAGATAATAGTTTGTCAAAAGCCGAGGCTAAAGAAGGTTGGCAACTTCTCTTCAATGGTCAGGATATGAGCCAGTGGAGAAATTTCAAAAAACAAGATATTAATCCAAAATGGGTCGTTGAAGGAGGCACTATGAAGCTCTCGGGTGGCGGTGGTGGCGACATCATGACTAAAAAGCAGTATGAAAATTTTGATTTCCGTATGGAGTGGAAAATTTCTGAAGCGGGCAATAGCGGCATTTTTATCCTCGCCGACGAAAAGGGCAAGCGCATTTATTCTCATGCACCGGAAATTCAGATTCTCGACAATGAAAAACATAACGATCGTAAAAAACCGAATCACCGCTCAGGTTCGCTCTACGATATGATTACTTCTCCTGCTGAATCGCACAAAAAAGCCGGTGAGTGGAACCAAGTTAGAATCTTACTCAACAAGAGTCACCTACAAGTATGGCAGAACGGAATTCAAACTGTGGACATCGTCATGCACTCCGATGAATGGAAAGAACTCGTGGGTAAAAGCAAATTTAAAAACTGGAAAGGTTTTGGCATGAACAAAAAGGGACACTTAGGACTACAGGACCACAACGATGTGGTTTGGTTCAAAAACCTTAAAGTTTTGGAGTTAAAATAATATGCTGAAGCGAGCATCAAAGTTAGCTCTAGGACTTGGGCTTTGTGCGATTTCCGCACAAGCGAAACAATGGTACGAATCCTACGACTTCAGCCAAGTCTCATCACAAGTTGTCAGTCTCGGAGATGACACAATCCTGCGCGGTAAGTCCGTGTTAATGGGGCAAGGTAAAGACCAATACTCAGCTTACTACGATTCGGGCAGTATGAACTTGCGTTTTGTTGCCAAAGGTAGGATCAACTTTAACGGAACTCCTTGGAATGGTTCCCATGGTGGCAACTCAAATATTAAAAGTGAAGTCTTGCTTAATTCAGCCCCTAGTTTAGCATGGGCTTATAAGAGTTCATGGAATGACCCTCGTGACTTTGACTACGCTCCACTACCCCATCACTATGTGAAATTCCTAGGTACATATCGTCACAATGAGCAGGTGGTCTTTTCCTACACAGTTGGCGATCAGAAAAGCGCCATCTTAGAAATGCCTGCAATGAAAGACGGGGCTTTTGTGCGTCACTTCAATATTGCGGTCGCCAAAGAAGAGCTTCTGCTCAAAGTACTGGATAGCCCTGAGCCCAGCCTTCAGCTCAATACTACTTCAATGAAGCTGGAAAAAGAGGGAGCTATTCAATTCATCCGCATCCCTGCTGGTTCTAAAAACTTAAAATTCGCCATCTCATACAAAAAAGGCTCTCCAGCTCCTTCGCTAGCTGCGATGGATTTAAAAGCTTTAACTCAGGGTGGAAAAACTCGCTGGCCTCAAACCGTAAAGGCCCAAGGGAAATTGAATGACTTCGAATCCGACATCTTTGCAGTTGATCAGATCCCCATCCCTGAAAGGAATCCCTGGGGCTCGGTCATGAAATTTGGTGGCTTTGATTATTTTTCAGATGGCTCACGCGCTGCTTTCTGTACTTGGAATGGCGATGTGTGGATTGCTTCCAATCTTGACAAAGACCTCAAAAACATCGTATGGAAACGCTATGCCGCGGGCATGAATGAAACTTTAGGGCTACGCATTGTCGATGACGTGATTTACGTCAGTGGCAAGGACCAAATCACCCGCCTCCACGATTTTAATAACGATGGTGAAGCCGACTTCTACGAGAACTTCAATAACGATTGCAAAATCACCAAAAATTTTCACGAATTCACTTTTGATCTCCATACCGATGCCGCCGGCAATTTTTATGTAGCCAAAGCTGCTCCCGTTCTGCAGGGTGGTCGTGGCTTCGATAAGACTCACGATAATCATGGGGTTATTTTTAAAGTCAGCAAAGATGGACAACACTCCGAAATCTTTGCAAGTGGCCTACGCGCCCCGGGTGGCATGTCGATTAATGCCGAAGGCACGATTGCGACCACAGGTGAGAACGAAGGAACTTATGTACCGGCCTGCAAAATCAATTATCTCGAGAAAGGCGATTTTGCGGGGGTGATTCACCCCGGAAATGGCAAAAAAGAGTCTGAAGGCTACAAAAAACCTCTTTGCTTTATCCCGATGAATAGAGATAACTCTGGGGGTTCACAAATTTGGGTTCCAAAGAACTCTTGGGGCGACCTCGGTGGCAAACTTATTCATCTCTCCTATGGTCAAAGTAAAGCCTACACAACTTTCCAAGAAAAAGTCAATGGCCAAGTTCAAGGCGGAGTCGTCGCCCTTCCCATTCGCCTCATGTCTTCTGGCATGCGCATACGCTTTAATCCGAAAAATACTGACTCAGCAATTATCACTGGCTTCAAGGGTTGGCAAACAAACGCCAGCCGCATGAGCGCCATTAATCGTGTACGTTACAAGGGCAATAAAATGATCCGTCCTTTGGAAGTCAAAGCCACAACTCAAGGCCTTTATTTGACTTTTAATGAAATGCTCGACCCCGAAACCTTAAAGAATGTTAATAACTTCTCCGTTCAAAGATGGAACTATGTTTATTCAGAGCAATATGGTTCTGGTCACTTTGCGACAAATACGCCTCAAGAAGAACTCGATAAATTCAAAACAACTGAGAGTAAGCGCGTTGGACGCATTGGATTCAGCCGTAATCAGGAAGGTGAAAAAGTTTACGTCACTGCACTTAAACTCATGCGCGATGGCAAGACTGTTTTTCTCAAGTTGCACGATATGAAGCCCGTCGATAATATGAAAGTGGTCTATCAACTCAAAACGGCTAAGGGAAAGGATCTCAATTCGGAGATAATCAACACCATTTATAATCTCTCCCCCGACGACTCCCAAGTTCCCGACATGGTATCAGTCAAAGAAATGGAACTCCAAGATAAAATCAATAATTATCCTGTAGGCATAACTGTTGAGATGAAAGGGAAACACGTCTGGGAATACGATAACAAAGTCGCTCGCTTACTCAATATTCAGCTCAAAAAAGATGAGCTCCCAAGCCCCTTCCTAATGAGCGGTGCTTTCACAGCAATTTATAATGGCCACCTCATCGTCACTGAAAAAGAAAAAGTTCACTTTCAAACTGAGCTCACGGGAGCTTTGCGTTTTGAACTCAATGGCAAAGTCATTTTTGACGAAAATAAGAATGGCGAGCTGATCAAATCTTCAATGATTGAACTCGATCCCGGTGCCCATGATTTGCGCTTGAGTTTTAAGTCCGATACGGCAAAGAAGTCTTACTTCAATCTCAAATGGCAAGGCAGTAAATTCCCCCTAGAACCCATAAGCCCAAATAATTTGCGCTATAGCACAGGAGCTACGAGCGATGAATTCCAAAGTCACCGCAAAGGTCGTATGATGATTGCCGAAGCTCGCTGTATTTCCTGCCACAAAAGCGAATCAAAAGAACTCATGCCCGAGCTCGCTCAAATGGATTCCCCCTCACTCGAGAATGCGGGTGGACGTCTTCACAAAAGTTGGATGGCAGAGTGGATTGCCAACCCAAAAAACCTCAACAAGCATGCGCACATGCCCAAAGTCGTCTTGAATAAACAGGAAGCCAAAAATATTGCAGAATTTCTTGCTAGTGATATACAAGCAGACAAATCAGCGGCTTTAACTGGCAATAGTAAACGCGGGTCTGAGCTCTTTTACGATCTAGGTTGTATTTCCTGTCACACTCGCCCAGAGGAAAAAAATCAAAAGGGGGAACGCCTTCTCCTCAGCAATGTAGCTAATAAATTTAAACCCCAAGCACTCAAAGAATTTCTCATGTCACCTGAGAAGCTCTACAAATGGACCAAGATGCCCAACTTTAGCTTATCAGATGATGAAGCGATCGATCTTGCGAGCTTCCTGCTTAAACGTGCTAAGGGCCCCAAAATGGCCGAATTTAAAGCCGATGCAAAAGTCGGCCACAAACTCTTTAGAGAACGTGGCTGTATTGATTGTCACGGAGGCAAGGAATCCAGCATGCTAAGCACTATTCCCTTTGAGCAAATCAAGGGTCAACAAAAAGGATGTTTATCCAGAAAACCCAAAATCAATTTTGGTATTTCTCGAAAAGAAATGGAACCCATAAGAAAAGTCTTTGCTCAAAAAGCCCATTCACTCAAAAATCACTCCCCAAGTGAATTTGCGGAGCGTCAGTTCAAGACCCTCAATTGCAATGCCTGTCACAGCCGCGATAATGCTTCAGCTAAATGGCAGAAGTACGCCAATGAGATCAAGGACTTAAAAACCCACTACAAAGACAAGGGCCATTTAGATCAAAGTCGCCCTCAACTCACTTTTGTTGGTGAAAAGATCAAAGAAGGTACGATTAAGAAATACCTCGATGGCTCACTAGATTATGATAGTCGTGAATGGTTACTGGCCCGCATGCCGAGTTTCCCAGCAAGAGCTGAAATGATGGCCAAGAGTTTGGCTTATCAGCATGCTCAACAGGGCAAAAAAGATTCACTGAATGCTGACAAAAACATAATTGCCGTGGGCAAAAAATTGGTCGGCACCTCTGGTTTTGGCTGTATTATTTGCCATGACATTGGCAAGGAAAAAGCTATTGCGGCTTTCGAAGTTAAAGGTGTGAACCTGAAGTACACTGCCGATCGACTTGGCAAGGACTTCTATATGCGTTGGATGCTCAACCCCGCTCATATTGTACCCAACACCAAGATGCCAAAATATGCGGATGAAAAAGGTAAATCTCCCCTCCCCGACTATAACAATGATGCAGCTAAGCAATTTGAGGCTATCTTTGAGTACATCAATACACTAAAATAATTCGTACCGCGCAGCCACTGCTGCGCAATCACAAACTGGGAACGGCAAGCACTAGCTTGGCAAACTCCCATAAAAAACTGACTAC
Organism: Lentisphaera araneosa HTCC2155; assembly: GCF_000170755.1. Lineage (NCBI taxonomy): Bacteria > Pseudomonadati > Lentisphaerota > Lentisphaeria > Lentisphaerales > Lentisphaeraceae > Lentisphaera > Lentisphaera araneosa. The sequence goes on along the minus strand of NZ_ABCK01000008.1, from coordinate 178,326 downwards.
TGCCAACTAAAGACTTTAACTTATGCCCAAAAACAACACAGACGAATTCGTTGAACTCATGAGTTCCTTTCAAGGACGCCTCTATGGCTTGATCCTCAGTCTCGTCGCCAATCCTGATGCGGCCAATGATATTTTGCAGGAGACCAATCTCATTCTATGGAGCAAAGCACATGAATTTGAATTGGGTACGAGTTTTAAGAGTTGGTCATTTCGCATTGCCTCATTTCAGGTCATGGCTTGGCGTCAAAAGCAAATGCGCGACCCACTCATTTTCAATAATGAAGTAATTTCACTCATGGTTCATGAACAAGCTGACCGTGAAGAAGATTATGAATTGAAGAAGTCACGTTTAGAAAAGTGCATAGCCAAACTCCCTGACCGTCAGAAAGAATTAATCACCAAACGCTACCGCTTGGGAACAAGCATTGTACAAATTGCCGAAGAGCTCAAGAATTCAGCCAACACCATTCGACAAACACTTTTTCGTGCTCGAACCAACCTCTCGCAATGCGTTAAATCCTTAGATGAGGACTCCGCATGAATAAGGAGCGGATTATTGAACTGAGTAATCAAATGCTGAATCGTGAGATTACTGGTGAAGAAAAACAAGAACTCGGAAAGCATCTTGAATCCTCTAGCCAAGCGCGCCAAGTTTATTATGAGCTCTGTGAAACCCATGCTTTACTCAAGGATTATCATCAAAACTTCGAATTACCACAAAATACTGACCTTCCAAAATCACAATCCAACAAAGGCGCTTTTCGATACTTGCTTTGGGCCACGAGCCTCGCGGCAATCTCCCTCTTTGTTTTCACTCTCATTCAAAGCCAAAGCCAAGTTCCTCAAATTGAAGCTGAGACCCTTAGTCAGGCCCCATACCGAGGTACTATCCTAGCTAAATTAGATAGAAGCATTGGCAGTCAATTTACTTATGGTAACCAAAATGGTCAACAACCCAAGGTTGGCGAACAAGTCGCTCAAGGACTCTACACTCTTGAGCAGGGCATAATCCAACTCAACTACCAAAATGGCGCTCAAGCTATCATTGAAGCTCCCGCCCATTTCTCTCTTGATTCTGATTTATTGATCACCTGCTCTCAGGGAAAAATCTCAGCTTTTGTGCCTCCAGAAGCCAAAAACTTTACTATTCGTACTGCTGTCGCTGACGTCGTCGACTTGGGCACTGAGTTCTCTGTTTGGGTTGTAGAAAATGAGTTTGTTGAAACCCATGTCTATAAAGGCTTAATTGATGTTAGGTTAACGGCCACTCAAGAAGAGAGATCAAGAGAATTAAAAGCTCAAGAAGCTGTTCGTATCATCTTCGAAAAAGATGAAAGACAAGTTGTTCAAAACATTTCCATCAATGATATAGATTTAAAAAATGATTTTTTCATTCGCAATCTTCAGGAACCCGACAATGATTATTCAAAGTACATATCTCAACTAGGCCCTGTGGCCTACTTCCCTATGGAAATGAGTAAAGATGGCTCAACTCTTAGCGATTGGTCAACTTATAAAAACGATGCCTCGGCCAATCGAATTGCTCATAAAAACAACTTACTCGTTCGAGGGAAATCTGGTAATGCTTTACACCTCTCGGGAGCTAACCATAAAGGCTTTCTTTATGTCCCTGACTATCCAAAGAGCCCATTAGGAGAAATTACTGTATCTGCATGGGTTTACGCAAAAAGTCGACCTAGTTGGGCGACAATCGTCAAAAACTGGGGCATGCGAGAATGGGGGCAATTCCATTTTGGCCTTAATCAAACTGGTTTTCTCGATGTCGAAGTCATGGATAAAGATGGTCAGAAAATTCATATAAAAGAAAAAGACAAATTCCCTACTGGTTCCTGGCAACATGTCGCCTTTGTTCACACGGGCTCTGAAGTCCGCCTCTACAGAAACGGGAAACTCATGGCTTCTGAACAAGTCAACGGCCTCAACACCCAAGGTAAATTAAAATCATTGGGTATCGGAACCAAAATTTCGGATCAAGATCATGGTTTTGATCGCAAAGTACCTGGCCACTGGGATGGTAGCCTAGATGAAATAGCTATATTTAACCAAATTCTAAGCGAGGAAGAGATCCTCAAGCTTTACGAATTAGGTCTATAGTTTTTATCAAATCTACTCATTTACTCAATACTTCTATACAAAAAAAACTCCTCAAATTGAGGAGTTTAAAGTAAAACTATTTAATCGTTTACTTTTCAGGCATTGCAGAAGAGTGGTGCTCTATAATCTTCCAGTCCTGACCATTCCAACGGTAAACGTAAGTAAAACGTGCAGTTACTGCAGAACCATCTTCAAATGTAAAAGTGTAAACACCAGAATTGATAGCAATATCGCCGAAAGTACGAACGTTACCCTCATCGATTTTACCAACTGGTTTTTTAGCAAGAAAAGTTACAAAATAATCTGCAATTTCGTCGTGATTGTGACGAACTTTGTTTGAAACTGTGGGGAGTAAAATAGCGTTATATTCATAAAGTTCAGCAACTTTATTTGGGTCACCTGTCTGTAGTGCCTTATTCCAAACGTCAAAAAGTGCTGTAATTTCTTTTTCCATGTTTGTCTTCTCCTAATTTATGGATGTTTATTAGCGTCCAAGCTCATTAAAACCCGAGTTAAAAACTCAGGCTTTTTATTTCTCATACTTGATCGCTGCAACTATACCTCAAAGTGGCTCAGTTCAAAGTTTAAATAAGCCACTTTTTAACCATTTTATTAGGGAGTGAAAGAGTCTGTTCTAAAGGGACGTGCAGGCAAGTCTGCTTCATTCACTAAATTCACTGCTGGCATTGCTGCATAAGCATAGCGAACATAGAGGGGTTTCTTCACTTCAGCGTTACTGAGAACGACTTTCTCTCCAACAATTTCAGCCTTAGCTAACTTCCAACTTTTGCTATCATCGCAAATCCAAAATGCTTTAATAGCTTCGCCATCTTTAGCTTTCATCCCCTTAGAGTTATCAAAACTCAGTTCAATTTTTGAACCGTTCACTTGCTGCGATTTAAACACCGGGCCTTCAGCCACAATATTTTCTTTTAAGACATCGCGACGCGCCAACAATGCCAAGCGTTCGCCAATGGGAGCTTTATCCTTAGGGTGAATATTCTTCACATCACCTAAATCAATTGTCGTTGCCACTGAAGTGTGGTCGAGTTCTAAAACTTTCATTTGCGATTCACGCATCAAAGCCCACGTTTGCGCATCAGGTGATTCTATTGTCGTCCCTTTGGTAAAGTTACGACCAAACCCAGGAAGCATCACAGCCATTAACTGAAGATTTTCATTGTCCCACTCTTGACGGTAACGCTGAAACCACATGGGAAGAGTTTGGCCATATTGCAACATCGCCTCGACGCTCTTCGTATTTGCCTCGCCCTGATACCAAACGACTCCTCTGAGTGAATAAGGGATCAAAGGGTGCATCATCGCATTGTATAATAAGTTTGGACGTGTTCTCAGAAAGATATTGTCTTTGCCAGACATTTTTTTCTTTGCTAAAATCTCCGCAACCTTATCTTTGTCATTCGCACGGCAATCTTCGAGCTCTTTTTTAAAGTGAGGCAATTTCTCTGCCATATCCATTGGCATCCAACCTTCAACTGATGAGCTGCCCCAAGAAGCCTGAATAATACCTATTGGGCAAATAATAGATTTTTGAAGATTCACGGCAAAAGCCGCTGCTACAGCACTACCTGGTGCAGCTTCGACCCAAGAACCCTGGCAATAATCTTCCTCTTGGTATGAAACCGTATTATTAACTTTAAAAGTGCGAATATTTTTCGCATTCACCGCCATCTTCTTGATTTCGGGAATGCCGCCCCAGCCCATCTGCATATTCGATTGCCCAGAGCAAATCCAAACTTCACCAAGAACCGCATTTTTAATCAGTTTTTTCTCAGACCCCGCAGTCACTTTAATTTCAAAAGCGCTACTCGCTTTTAATGCGGGAAGCTTAATCATCCATTTACCCAATTCTGAAACCTTTACAGAGGCATTTTGCCCAGCTACCTGCACGTCAACTTTTTTATTAGCTGGAGCTTCGCCCCAAATTACAAATTCTTGATCTCTTTGCACCACCATATTGTCTTGAAAGAGCGAAGCTAAACGCAAATCGCCTGCAAAAAGTGAAAGTGAAAAGAAAAATAAAGCTAAATAAATTTTCATATCTTATATGTCCTGTGTAGTTAAAGTGCTTAAACTATTTATGACCGCCGATCCCCAATAGTAACAGCTAATCACAAAATATTCTTAAATTCAAGGCAAATTATTCTTTTCGCCACAGCCATTCCATAGCCTCAGGTAAAATAGTCCCTCCGTGTAATCCACTATGGCCCCCATTTCCAAACACGAATTTATAATCGTACTTAGCAAAGGCTAAAGATTTTGCCATTTGTTGATTCGCAAGAGGCCAATTTCCAAATTGATTATCTAAATCACGGGCACCTCCCTGTAGAAAGACGCGAATGGGCTTAGCTGGATTAGAGCGAATCATCGCTGGATATACATGACCACCGCGAATATTAGTGAAACTACCGATACAGCTCAAAATTTTACGAAAGTAATCGGGTCGTTCCCACGCAGCTGTCCATGCACATATCCCGCCAGAGCTTAGTCCCGCAAGGGCTCTTTTCTCGGGATCCTCAGTGAGCTTATAAGTCTTACTTATTTCGGGTATAATTTCCTCTATTAGGAAACGGGCATATTTATCTCCGAGACTATCGTATTCCACACTGCGATTTTCTGGTTTTGGCCGCCATCCTCGATTTTTAGGTAACTCGCTGCCTAGATAAGCTGGGTCTATAAAAATTGCGATCATCACAGGAATGCGTTTTTGATGAATGAGGTTATCTAAAACAGTCGGCGTTCTAAAATGCCCTTTCTCTTTCAAAAATGCATGTCCGTCCTGAAAAACCATCAAGGCGGTGGCTTCACCCTTGTATTGTTCTGGAACGTATACCGAATACCTTCTAATTGTATTGGGGTAAATCTTGCTCGTACTAAAAACGAAGTCGTGAATTTTGCCTTGTGGCACTCCTTCTTGTCGAGATGAATCGGGTCCATATTTATATTCTGAATCGGCAGATATTACCGTAAAACTAAATATGGTGATCATGAGCATGGCGATTAACTTCATCGAAAGACCTCTAATTATTGGCAGTTTTTGTCTTTCCACCATAGTTCAACCTTGGAAAAATGTCTTTTCTTTCTAAACTAAGTCTATGAAAACTAAGCATATCAAACAACTCAAACTCGCCCTATTCCGACTCTCTTTATTTGGAGTCTGCGGTTTGTACATCCCCCTTACGCTGGCTGTCGCTTGTTTAATCATTCACTTCACTTTTCATGATGCCATACGATTGCTGTCCATCATTCTCTATGTAATCAGCAGTGGAATCCTACTGCTCTTAGTGAAACGATTTCGCAAAGCCTTAAAGATCTTTTCGCTAATCAATTTATTTGTCATTCTGTGGTTTATCTTTATCCCCGCCTCCAATGAGCGTAACTGGGATGCGGAAGTCGCAAAGCTACCACTCATTGAACAAAATGGTGATTTATTGAGCATAAAAAACTTCCGCAACTTTAAGTACGCTGAAGGCAAGGAAGTCGAAGTAAAATTTGATAATCGAACTTTTGACTTAGGACAACTCGAAGGTACTGATCTCATCATCTCTTATTGGGATAATTACCGCACCATCAGCCATACTTTTCTGAGCTTCCGCTTTAAGGATGGTCAAAACATCGCCATTTCCTTAGAGGTTCGCAAACAAGAAGGAGAAAGTTATCATCCCCTCAAGGGTATTTTTAAACAATATGAACTCATTTATGTTATGGGTGATGAGCGCGACCTCATCCCACTCCGTACCAAAGTACGTAAAGAACAGACTTTCCTGTATCCCATGAATCTCAATATCGAGCATTCCAAACTCTTTTTACTCGACATCATAAGAGCCGCCAATAGCCTGCACGATTCACCTCAGTTTTATCACTCCATTGGCCGCAATTGCACAACAGGCATGGTCGATCACCTTAATACTATTCGTGACTTCAAAATTCCCACCTCGAAAAAAATCATCCTCAATGGCATCTCAGATTACTACGCCTACCAACTCGAAGGCATCCCCACTGACCTTCCCTTCGACGTTCTCAAGCGCTGCTGCTACATCAGTGAAACCAGCAATGCCTTAGCCCTCGATGACAACTACTCACAAAACCTACGCCAAGTCATCAACAAGCGCCTGAATGCCGAACGCTGGAAACGTGCGCCATCTGCAAAGTTGTATTGAACAACAAATTTAATTCAAAGAAGTAATATTCAGCTTTTAGCTTTCGTAGTGTTTATGTAAACAATCATTTAAATAAGGATAGGCCATGCATAAACTCATCATCTCGCTTCTTTTCATTTTTAGTTCTTTCCAAATCCACTCACAAGCAAAGGATAGAAGCTGGCAAAAACTCTACGTAGCAAAAAACTATAAAAGCATGCCTTATCGCTTGATGACGCCCCTCAACATGGACTCATCTAAAAAGTACCCCGTCATACTCTCTCTTCATGGTGCGGGCGGCAAAGGCAGTGATAATAAACGTCAACTCAAACCCTGGAATCAACAGCTTGCAGATGCTAAAATTCGTCAAGATTATCCAGCTTATGTTTTGGCGCCTCAATCCCCCGGTTTATGGGACACTGATATGCTAAGTTTAATCAAAGAAGTCATTGCCGCTTTACCGAACGCCGATATGAAGCGCATTTATATTCTCGGTCACTCCATGGGGGGACACGGAACTTTCATTTACATCCAGGCAGATCCCGATTATTTTGCTGCAGCAGCTCCCTCCGCCGGAACAGGTTTGAAATCCACTGCAGACTTCATCGACCCTAAAATCATTAAGGACATCCCCATTTGGACGAGTCACGGCGATCAAGACCGAGTTTGCCCCTATGATAGAATTGTCAAAATCATGGAAGAAATGAAAAAGCTCAATGGCAAGTTCAAACTCACTTCATGGAAAGGAGGAAATCACGGAGTTTCCGACCGCTTCATTCCTGGTCACGAGAGTGGCGTAACCACCATGAGTGGAAGTCGCTGTGACCCCGAAAGTCACTTCATGAAGTGGCTCTTTAAGCAAGAAAAGAACTAGCTTAATCAATCAGGGATAAAGAGATCCTTTTGCGTTTGGCATCCACTTCAATGACTTTGACTTCCACTTGTTGACGCACCCGGACAACTTCTGCGGGATCCGCAACAAAGCCATGTTTGAGTTTACTGATATGAATCAGACCATCTTGGTGAACTCCGACATCGACAAAGGCTCCAAACTTGGTCACATTCGTCACTAAACCTGGAACTTTCATCCCCACATGAAGGTCACTGATTTCATGAATATCTTGGGAGAAGCTAAAAGCACTAAAGTTTGGACGAGGGTCGCGACCGGGCTTTTCTAATTCTTGCTTAATATCCTCTAAGGTCGGCAAGCCTACTGATGAGTTCACATATGACTCGAGCTTTATTTGCTGTCTGAATTCCCCGCTATTAAGTAAATCAGTCACGGAACAATTTAAGTCTTTTGCCATGCGCTTGACTAGGCCATAGGATTCTGGGTGAACGGCACTGGAATCCAAAACTTGATCCCCATCAAAGACACGCAAGAAACCCGCGGCTTGCTCAAAGACTTTATCACCCAAACGGGGCACTTTCTTTAATTCATTACGATTTTTAAAAAGCCCTTCAGATGAACGATAGTTGAGAATCGCTTCGGCTAGTTTTGGCCCAATGCCCGATACATAACTCAAGAGCTCCACACTGGCAGTATTAAGATCTACGCCCACTGCATTCACGGAACTGAGTACCTGATCATCCAAAGCCTTTTTCAAAGCACTTTGATCCACGTCATGCTGATACTGGCCAACGCCAATGGTTTTGGGATCGAGCTTCACGAGTTCTGCTAAGGGATCCTGCAGTCGACGACCAATTGAAACCGCGCCTCGCACAGTTAAATCATGATTGGGAAATTCATTGCGGGCACTCTCACTGGCTGAATAAATTGATGCCCCACTCTCATCCACCGAAATCACTGGAAGCCCCAAATCGAGTTCATTGAGAAAGAGTTCTGTTTCACGACCTGCCGTACCATTGCCCACCGCAAGAGCTTCGATAGCATATTTTTTGACTAAGCGACGCGTCTCATCCGCTGCTTGCTGCTCTTTCTCTTTTGAGTTCCCCACGGGAAATAAATTGCAGTTGTACAAAAGCTCACCGGCCGACCCTAAACAAACGACTTTCGCTCCTGTCCTAAAGCCTGGATCAAAGGCCAAAACCTTTTTTCGACCTAAGGGTGCGGCTAACAAGAGCTCGCGTAAATTCGCCACAAAGACACGAATTGATTCTATATCGGCTTTCTCTTGGGCTTTCTTTTGAACCTCTTTCTCCAAAGATGGGAGGAGCAGTCGCTTATAGGCATCCTCGGCAGCCAGTTGAACTTGGCTAGAGGCCAAACCTCGACCCTTCACAAAATTGCGCTCGACAATCTTTTGAGTTCTTTCTTGATCCGGTCGCATTTTTACTCGTAAAAAACCTTCGCGTTCGCCACGTAAAATCGCTAAGAGTCGGTGCCCTGGCACACGACTCAATTTTTCTTCTAGATCGAAATAATCACGATACTTTTGCGCATCTTCAATTTTAGTTTTGATGACTTTTGAACTCAAGCGGGCATGAGTCTCAAAAGCATTGCGCAATTGCGAACGCGTTTTAGAATCTTCGCTCATTTGCTCAGCCAAAATATCACGAGCACCGGCCAAGGCCTCATCGCGATTATTCACGCCCTTAGCGCGATTGATAAACTTATGAAAATCAATGCGATCACCACTCTGCTGCATCAAAACTTGAGTCAAAGGTTCTAAACCTTTTTCTCGTGCTTGCGAAGCTCGCGTTTTCTTCTTCGGTCTATAAGGAAGATAGTAATCTTCGAGCGCATTGAGGTTCTTGGCTTGTTCGAGTTTAGCTTTTAGATTTTCAGTGAGTAGATCTCGTTCTTTTAGTGACTTAAAGATGGCCTGTTTTCTTTTATCGAGTTCTTCAAAGTTCGATTTTAAATCGCGAATGGCGCCAATTTGCACTTCGTCTAAGCCTCCCGTGGCTTCCTTTCGATAACGCGCTATAAATGGCAGCGTCGCCCCAGAATCTAAGAGCTCAATTGTTTTGCTTATTTGAGATGATTGAATGGCTAATTCAGCACTAATAAAAGAAAGGATTTCAGACATTGGGGAACCTAATTAATTCAGAATGCAACACATTACTTCCAAGAGAAAAAACTTATACCAAGTTTGAACATATTGAACCAAAAGAGCCTCAACTTAGTTTAGGAACTCATCTACAAAACAATCACACCACCGAGTTCACCGAGAATTTATATATGGACATACATGCGTAAACAGTTAATCAAAAACATATTTACCACAGAGTACACCGAGAACATAGAGCTGAAACACTAACAGATTAGATGAGTTTTTATGATGATGACTTCACCATTCACGATAAATCACGAACCCAAACTTTTCTCTGTGAACTCTGAGTCCTCTGTGGTGAATTAATGGTCTCTAAAACTTTTGGGATAATGAATTTAAGCGCTTAGTTCTACTTATCTTTACCGTAGAAAACCATGTGTTGCCAGGGAAGTTTATCGTAAGATCGCACAACTTTGAAGCCATTGGCAGTGAGTTCTTTATCCATTTGGACCTTGCTCATTTTGTGATCTTCTTTAATGGGAACTTTCTTATCTTCCTTGCGAAATTCAACCAGTACCAAAACTCCCTCGGGCTTGAGGGACTCGCGCATCTTTTTGAGCATGGATTCAGGTTCAGTAAATTCGTGGTAGGCATCGACGAGTAAGATGAGATCAACAGAGTTTTTCGGCAGTTTGGGATCAGTGAATTCACCTAGAATTGATACGCAATTTTTTATTCCTGCTTCCTTCGCTCTCTCTTGAAGGAATTCGAGCATCTTGAGCTGAACATCCACACAGAGAATTTTGCCTTTTTCGCCAACAGTTTTTGCCATAGTTAATGCGTGATAGCCATTGCCACAACCCACATCCGCTACCACCATGCCGGGTTTGAGCTTGAGTTCGCGAAGCATTTCGGAGGTGTTTTCTTCTTTTTCTCGCTCCGTACGCGTCAGCCAATGAGCCGCATTGCAATGCATAGTCCAAGCAATTTGACGCCCCATGTAAACCTTGGGCTTTGAAGTATTGATTTTGTTTTCTGCGAAGACCGCAAAAGTAAAAAAAGTGAGAACTAAAAATAATTTATGCATTTTTTATACCTTCATTTAATTGAATGATGTTCCGCAAATGAAAGGGACTCTGTCCCTCTCGTACATAAAATCAAAGCGCTGACAACGCTGCTAAATAAGCCTGCTCTTGGTACTTTTTCATTGCTGGCAAAGTCTCAACTGATTTAGCTAAGCGATTGAGTTCAGGCCCACCAACTAAGTTAACAGAGACCAAGGCAGCCAATTGAATCAAGCCCTCAATTTTAAAGGAGCTCGCGCCACCCGCAAACTTGCCCTTCTCCAAACGCTTTTTAATGTTCACCACATCGGCATTACATTTCTCGAGCCAAGTTTTTAAATCATCAAAGAATTCCTTTACACTCGTCGCGCAATAAGGGTCTTCTAATTCAATCTTTGTTGCTTCTTTGATTTCGTCTGCCGAATCAAGCAAGACTAAAACACAAGTACTGCTCTTAATTTCGACACCTAAACTCTTCATCGACGCTTAAACCAAATCACAGGCTTCGATGGGCATCCAGTGATGATCTTTGCCATCCCACTTCACATTGCAGCCAATAGGGTTGGTTTGGGGTGTAGAAACTTCTTTACCTGCTTTGAGTTCCTCAAGGGTACGATCGAGATCAAAAATCGAGGGAGTTTGACCAACGCGAGGCTTATCGACGGCACGGCCTGTGTAGACCAGCTGGCGTTCTTTATTAAAAACGTAAAAATGCGGAGTTCGCAAAGCGCCATAGACTTTGGCCACTGCTTGACGCTCATCATGGAGGTAAGTCCATGGGAATTGATGTTCTTCCATGCGTGTGACCATGTGCTCAAAAGAATCTTCTGCGTAGGTATTCACTGAATTTGAGTTGATGCCAACAAAATCTGCTATGTCCGCAAAAGCCTCGGCGGTCTTGCGAGTGCTTTCATCCGAACCAATAACGTAAGGGCAATGATTACAAGTAAAAAAGATCACTAAGTAGTCTTTCTGAAAATCTTTGAGTGAATAAGTTTTGCCATCAGTTGCGGGGAGCGCAAAATCAATGGCTTCCTTGCCAATTTCGAGTGTAAATGCCATGTTATATCAATCCTTCTTTTTGTAAAAAATAAACGCCCACAAAGACTTTTAGATCTAGGGCACAACCTTGTGCTTGTTTCTTTTCAATAAATTCGTGTAGTTCTGCAAAGGGAACCAAATGAGTTATAATTTCTTCGTCATCAACACCGCCACCCTCGGACACTTTTTCGAGGTCCCAAGCAATGTAAAGATCATTGGCTTCGTCGCTCATTCCCGCCGATACGGGGCCGTGAACCACTTTTTTGAAATTTTTGGCGTAATAGCCCGTCTCTTCCTCTAGCTCTCTCTGAGCCGCTATAAAACTCTCTTCACCCTCATAATCACCGTCTCCAACGAGGCCTGCGGGCCATTCAATGACGGGTGCATTCATGGGAACGCGAAATTGTTCAATGAGGACTAATTCTTTTTTGTCCGTTACAGCCGCAATTACTGCGGCGGAAATATCATTGGGTCGAGTGACCCATTCCCAATTTCCCGTTTTTATATAATGTAAAAATTTGCCCTTATAGATTTCTTCCATGGTGAATCCTAATGGGTTAATCCGCGCTCTACGGCTTCGGCCAATTCACGACGTCTTGCTTCAAAATCAACTCCTGTACGGAAAGCTAAAGTGACTTCGTGATCGGTGGGTTCAATAATGATTTGGTCAATTTCTTTAGCTTCTTGCTCATAGCCATCAGCATAAGCATTAATTTTTCGACGCGAGGTACATTTGATAGTGATCTTTTGAGGAGAACATACGCTTGAAGGATAAGGTCCCGTTGCGACGCCCCCCACATACCAAGTACGTGTATCTAAGGGTAGAACAGCAGATGAGCCACGGGCATTAAGAGCAAAACCCGTCGTACCCTGAGGTGTCGAAACAAAGACGCCATTGCCTTTTACTGTACGATTACGAAAATGACTCAATTCACCGGTTATTTCGAAGGAAATAAAGTCGGCAATATTGCCCCCACAAAAAATATCGTTAAAGGCTAAATACGAGGTTTTGTCGCCCGCGGCATTATAAAAATGTCCTTTCATCAACTTTACACTGACGAGGTGAAGCTCTTCTTTAAATAAAGGAATTTGATGAGGCTGCTCAATTTGGTTCATCAAAAAACCAAGTGTACCACAATTGAGACCGAACAAAACTTTGCCACTATCGCAAGTAGTTCGTGCCGCACGAGTCATGCCGCCATCACCAGAGGCAACTAAATAAGCATTAGCTTTTGATTCATCGTCAGTGACAAGTCCCGCGTCAAAAAGATCTTCTTCAATCCAGCGTCGAACAAAGTTAGAGCGCTCAAAGCCGAGCTCTTTGGGATCGGGAAGTAAGGGGTAATAAATGAGTTTTTCTTTCATAAATTCTCTAATATTATTATCTTGGACTTAATTTACCTACGTTTTTGCGTTCTTCGCAATTCAAGCTTGAGAATATGGCCAGAAATCTTTGTTTTTTGCAATGTTGTGAGGACTCGGCTCGATTTTTCGCGAAGAACCCCGAGTAGTGTATGCTTCTCATTAACTTCGATATAGCCGATATCCGAGTCGTCCAAACCACAATTTTTTGCTAAGATCTTTTTGAGTAAGCCATTATTTAAACCCTGCTTTTTCCCACCATAAACAATGATGCGAGAGCAATCCCGAATATTCGCCTTCTTGCGCACGGAATCTTGTTTCTTTTTTGCCAATGGTTTTTGCGAGACTTGTTTCTCATCCATAATTTGATTGAAGCTCACGCGCAACATTTGACGTCCGGTGCGTTCTTCAAAGGATTTGATCGTTTTTTCTTTACGGCCATTATAAAAAGATATCACTAAACCACTTTTACCTGCACGAGCAGTACGGCCCGCACGGTGAACATAATCGGGGAAGTCATAGGGTAAATCGTAATTAACAACTAGCGGTAAGCCAGGAATATCGATCCCTCGTGAAGCTACGTCAGTTGCAACGAGTATTCGAACCTGTTTATCCCGAAAGAGCTTGAGTGCTTGGTTTCGAACATTTTTTTCCATCCCAGAATGAAGTGGGTGAACATCAAAGCCCATATCATCGAGCTTTTCAGCTACTTCATCAACGCGTTCCTTGTGATTACAAAACACAATGACTTGATCATTCTTATGCTTCTTCAGTAGTTTTTCTGTGAGCTTTAAATGATTTTCAGGATAAACCGAAACCGCCCATTCTTCTAAATTTTCTTCAGAGCCAATATTTGAACGGTCTTCAATAATCACGGGCTTCTTTAAAAGCGTCTTAGAAAAATTCTTTATATCATCTGTAAATGTAGCCGAACATAAAACTGTCTGCACTGATTTAGGCAGATCTTTTAAAATACTCGTTACGGCTTCTCTGAAACCCATATCAAAAAGGCGGTCGGCTTCATCGATCACAAGCATGTTTATACAATTGCTATTGAGCAAACCTTGTTCTTTAATATCTATCAAGCGCCCTGGAGTTGCCGAGATAACTTGCGCTCCATGCAAAGATTTCTTAACTCCCGATAATTTACCGCCACCAGTCACTTCCGCGACACGAAAATTTTCTAAGCCCTTGCCGAGTTTTATGAATTCCTGGGAGATTTGTTTACAGAGTTCTCTGCCTGGCGTGAGAATTAATACTTGTGGGTGCTGAACCTCAGCACGCAAATGCTGCAATGCGGGGATCGCAAAAGCCGCCGTTTTTCCCGTTCCAGTTTTAGCACGCACGAGAGCATCTTGGCCCTGTAAAATTATCTTTAATGATTTATTTTGGATCGGAGTTGGTTTTTTATACCCAGCTGTATAAATAGCACTAAGGATCGTTTTCTTTAGCCCCAAATCCTGAAACTGTACATTTTTGTTCATTTTTTAGCCTTCATGAAGAAAAGTCTTTACATTATTGTTATAAGCTTAAAAACATTTACATTTTTTATTGAGAATTTATGACATCTCTTTGATTTCTTAAATACCTGTTCCATTATAAGCAAGTTTATAAATTAATACCACATAAATACAACAAAAAAGACTAAATCACATGAGCAGCTCAAACGTCACGGACAACGCCAATCCGGCGTACATTGAAATGATGCTCCAAAAGTTCAAAACCGACCCAAATTCGGTGGACGCTTCTTGGCAGCAATTTTTTCAAGGTTATGAACTAGGTATAGACAAGCAAGAAACTCTCGAAGCCACCTCTTATGTAGAAAAGGAAGTCAAGATCATGAAGTTGATCAATGCTTACCGTTCTCGAGGTCACCTCATTTCAAAAACGAATCCGATCCGTCCTAGGCGTCTTCACCAAGCTGACTTAACTCTAGACTATTTTGGTCTAGATGAAGCTGATTTAGAAGAAGAATTTGATGTAGGCCACGAAATCCGTCTCGGCCGAGCAAAACTTAAAGATATTATCTCTCACCTTGAAGACACCTACTGCTCTTCTATTGGTGTTGAATATCGCTATAGCCAAAGTTCTGAAATGCGCCAATGGCTCCATGAAAAAATGGAATCAAATGCCAATAAGCCCAACTTCAATAAAACACAAAAAATGAATATTCTCAAAAAACTTACACAAGGTGTAGGTTTCGAGAAATTCCTCGGTGTTAAATACGTTGGCCAAAAGCGTTTCTCTCTCGAAGGTCTAGAAGCTTTTATCCCCGCAATGACTGAACTCTTTAATCAAGGTTCACGCCTAGGCGTTCAAGAATTCGTTATGGGCATGGCACACCGTGGCCGCCTCAACGTTCTCGCTAATCTTTTTGAAAAAGAATACAAAGCTCTCTTCCAAGAGTTTGAAGGCCACGCCCTTCCCGACGACGTCGGTGGTGATGGCGATGTAAAATATCACATGGGTCACTCAGCTGATGTTGTGACGGAAGATGGTAACCCCTTGCACCTTTCACTAGCAGCCAACCCTTCTCACCTCGAAGCTGTTAATCCCGTTGTCCTTGGTCGCGTACGCGCCAAAATTGAAGAACTCTATGAAAATGACCCTAATAAAATTGTTCCTATTCTTGTTCATGGTGACGCAGCGATTTCTGGCCAAGGCATTATTTACGAAATCTGTAACATGGCTAATCTCGACGGCTATGGTACAGGCGGCACGGTCCACGTCGTTCTTAATAACCAAGTAGGCTTTACTGCAAACTACCGCGAGAGCCGTTCAAGCCTCTATTGTACAGACATCGCAAAAGTGCTTAACTCCCCAGTTTTCCACGTCAACGCAGATGATCCTGAAGCCGTTGTTCATGCCTGTACGACAGCTATTGAGCTTCGTCAAAAATTCGCTTGCGACGTTTACATCGATATCCTTGGTTATCGTCGTCATGGTCATAACGAAGGTGATGAACCTCGTTTCACTCAACCTCTCCTTTATAATGCCATCACAAAGCACCCAACCGTGCTCGACATGTACATTAAACGTCTTGTAAACGGTGGTGAAATTATCGAAAAAGAAGCTTCTGGCATCGTCAAAACATTTAACTCTCAGTTACAGGAAGCTCTCGATACGACTCGTGAACTTCAAGATAAAACGATCCAAGTTAACTTCCTTAAGAAGCAGTGGAGCGGTATTCGCAAAGCAACGCAAGCTGATTTTGAGAAATCACCAAAAACAGGTGTTAAAAAGACGACTCTCAACAAAATCGCTAAGGGTATAACAGATATCCCTGAAGATTTCAACATCCTCAGAAAATTACGTAAAATCATCGACCAACGTCGTCACGTCTACTTCGACAGCAACATAGTCGACTGGGGTATTGCCGAGCACTTAGCTTTTGGCTCACTCCTTCTCGAAGGTCACCCAGTTAGAATTTCTGGTCAAGACTCACGTCGTGGCACATTCTCACATCGTCACTCTTACTTAATTGACGAAAAAGATGAGATGGAATACGTTCCACTCAACTCCATTGATAAAGACCAAGCCAAGTACAAAGCCTATAACTCACACCTTTCTGAGTACGGTGTTTTAGGTTTTGAATACGGCTATGCTCACACACTACCAAGCTCGCTCACAGTATGGGAAGCTCAATTTGGTGATTTTGCCAATGGCGCTCAAGTCATTTACGACCAATTCATTTCCTCTGCAGAATCAAAATGGCAGCGTATGAATGGCTTAACTTGCTTCTTACCTCACGGTTACGAAGGCCAAGGCCCCGAGCACTCAAGTGCCCGCCTCGAACGCTTTTTATCCCTTGCAGCTGAAAACAATATGATTGTTGCAAACCCAACAACTCCTGCTAACCTTTTCCACTTACTTAGACGTCAGCTTAAAGCAACTTATAGAATCCCTCTTATCGTCATGACTCCAAAGAGTCTTCTTCGTCACCCAAAAGTTGTTTCGCCAGTAAGCGATTTAACAAAAGGTGAATTCAAAGAAACGATTGATGACGATTCAGTAAAAGACGCGAAAAAAATCGAACGCCTCATCCTCTGTTCTGGTAAGATCTACTACGAACTTCTCGACGAGAAAGAAAAACAAGGCCTCGAAAACGTCGCCATCGTCCGTATTGAACAGTTTTATCCTACGCCAAAAGACCAAGACACCGCACTTCACAAAAAGTACGGCCACTGTAAAGATTGGTATTGGGTTCAAGAAGAACCGCAAAATATGGGTGGCTGGTATTACATGAGAGCGCGTTTGGATCACCTACGCCACGACATGAAGTTCATCTCCCGCAAAAAGAGTGCGAGTCCTGCAAATGGTCTCATGAAGCGCGAAATTGCCTTCCAGGAAAAAATTATTAAAGGGGCTTTCGAAGGCCTCAGCAGCAAAAAATAAGCAAGGATTTTTGAAATGAGTATTGAAATTATCGTTCCGGCCGCTGGCGAATCAGTAACAGAAGCCGATATCGCTCGCTGGTTCAAAGAAGATGGTGAATTCCTCGAGCTTGATGAACCAATGGTAGAGCTCGAAACTGACAAAGCATCTTTAACAATTACAGCTCCTGCAGCTGGTACACTTCACATTAAAGTTGAAGAAGATGAAACTGTTCAAGTTGGTGAAGTTATCGCTGTATTAGAAGAAGGTGTAGGCTCTGCTGCTGAAAGCACAGCAGAAGTGGAAGAAACAGAGGAAGAAGTCGAAGCCGCTCCAAGCGTTGACATGGCTTCTCCTGCTGCCCGTAAACTTATTGCCGAAAACAATATTAGTGCCCAAGATGTTGTGGCTACTGGTAAAGATGGCCGCATCACTAAAGAAGACGTTATTCAGCATTTAGCTGCTCGTGAAAAAGTTCTCAATATCCCAAGTTCAATTCCGAATGTTCAAGATGTTGCTAACAAGAATGCTAGTCCTGCACCAGTACCTGCTGTGGCACCCACTCCAGCTACTGCTCCGGAAGCTCGCGGAACACGCACAGAAAAAATGTCTCGTCTTAGACGTACGATTGCTCAGCGCCTTGTTGATGCTCAACAAGAAGCCGCTATCCTTTCAACTTTCAACGAAATTGATATGTCTGCTGTCATGAATTTGCGTAAGCAGCACAAAGATGAGTTTAAAGACAAGCACGAAATCGGACTTGGTTTCATGTCTTTCTTCACAAAAGCAACTGCGATTGCTCTTAAAGAATTCCCGATCATGAATGCACAAGTTGACGGCAACTCCATCATCTATCACGACTTCGTTGACATGGGTATTGCCGTATCAACTCCGAAAGGTCTTGTGGTTCCAGTGATTCGTGATTGTGATCAACTCAACTTCAGCGGTATAGAAAGAAAGATTCGTGAGCTCGCACTCAAGGGTCGCGACATGGACCTCACCCCAGAAGAAATGACTGGCGGTACTTTCACTATCACCAACGGTGGCACTTTTGGATCTATGCTTTCAACGCCAATTTTAAACCGTCCCCAAAGCGCTATCCTCGGTATGCACAATATTGTAGAACGTCCTGTGGCAGTTAATGGCCAAGTTGAAGTTCGTCCTATCATGTACCTCGCTGTCAGTTATGATCACCGTATCATTGATGGCTCTGATGCTGTACGTTTTCTCGTGAAGATCAAGACTCTTCTCGAAGATCCGACTCGCATGCTCTTAGAACTCTAGGATCTGAACTCATGGAAAAATTTGATTTAATCGTTATTGGTGGTGGCCCTGGTGGCTACGTAGCTGCGATTCGTGGCGCTCAAATGGGCATGAAAGTCGCTTGCGTAGAGAAATACTCGACACTCGGCGGCACTTGCCTTAACGTGGGTTGCATCCCTTCAAAAGCTCTTCTCGATTCATCTGAGCACTTTCACCAAGCCAAAGAAAAGTTTGCTATACACGGCATTCAAACTGGCGACTTAAAAGTTGACTTCACTCAAATGATCAAAAGAAAGACTGACGTTGTATCTAATACAACTGAAGGCATCAACTATCTCTTTAGCAAAAACCAAATCACTCGTCTCGAAGGTCTAGGTTCATTTGTCGATGCTAATACAGTAAAAGTGACGGCACAAGACGGTTCAGAATCTCAGTACCAAGGTGACAAGTTCATTATTGCCACTGGCTCAAAGCCCGTTGACCTGCCTTTCATGCCCTGCGACAAAAAGCGTATCATCACTTCTACTGAAGCGCTCACACTTGAAAAACTTCCTGAATCAATGGTTGTTATTGGCGGTGGTGTTATTGGCCTCGAACTCGGTAGTGTTTACGCTCGTCTAGGAACTGAAGTCACTGTGGTTGAATTCATGGATCGCATTGTCCCTCCTATGGATAAAGAGCTCGGCAAAACTCTTCAACGTTCACTTAAAAAGCTTGGAATTAAATTCCACCTCTCTACGAAAGTGACAGGCGCTACCGTGAAAGGCGACAAAGTCACTGTAACGGCTGAAGACAAGAAGGGGAATGAACTCTCTTTTGAGACAGACCACGCACTCGTTTCTGTTGGCCGTAGACCTTTCACTGATGGACTCAATCTCGAAGCCGCTGGCGTTGAAGTTGGTGAACGCGGATTTATCCCCGTCAACAATCACGGACAAACATCGGCAGCACACATCTTCGCTATTGGCGATGTCATTGGTGGCGCTATGTTAGCTCACAAAGCGGAAGAAGAAGGCGTTTGCGCAGTTGAATTCATGAATGGCGAAATGCCGCACATGGATCACGATCTCATTCCTGGTGTTGTTTACACTTGGCCTGAAGTGGCAAGCGTAGGCAAAACTGAGGAACAGCTTAAAGAAGCTGGGATCAAATATAAAACGGGTAAATTCCCTTTCCGTGCTTCTGGCCGCGCTCGTGCCTCAGAAGAATCAGAAGGCTTTGTCAAAGTCCTCGCCGATGCGGAAACCGATAGAATTTTAGGCGTTCATATGATTGGCCCACGTTGTGCCGATCTAATTGCCGAAGCGGTTCTTGCGATGGAATACCGGGCTTCTGCTGAGGATATTGGTCGAGTTTGTCACGCTCACCCGACTTATACAGAATCTTTTAAAGAAGCTGCTTTAATGGCGACGGAAAATCGTCCGATACATATTTAAGTTAAGTGTTTGTTAAACTTGATTAAATTTATCAAGTTTAACTTGTCATAACACTAAGAGCCTTTATTATAGAATCTCATATGCGAACTCCATTGATCGCGTTTGTTTAGGTATGGGCTAAAGATCAGGAACCTTTGATTTTTAGTCCTTTTTTATTAGAGCTCAAAGATAGATATCCTGGGGAGAGTACTTTTTCCAGGATTCATTTTTTTTAGGCTTACTCAAAGCCTCTTTGAGCAGATCCATATAATCATCACGTGGGATATCTTTTCCCCCAAGACTCAATAAATGATCATTATTGATTTGGCAATCCAGCAAATCGAAAGCCCATTTTTGCGATTGTCGCACAAGGTAGTGAAAGGCAACTTTCGAGGCATCCGTCACAGTGTGAAACATGGATTCCCCAAAAAAAGCTTGTCCAATTGATAAGCCGTAGAGGCCACCGACTAACTGCCCATCTTGATAAGTTTCTATACTATGAGCAAGCCCCATCTCATGGAGCTTGGTATAGGACTCAATAAAATCTTCCGAAATCCAGGTATCATCACGCAAAGCTGCACAGCATCGAATCACTCCACCGAAAGCAGAGTCGTACTTCACTTCAAACTCACCCTTTTTAATACGGCGTAATAAAGATTTTGAAGGTCTGTAATTCTCCAAATCCAAAACCATGCGAGGATCGGGGCTGTACCACATGGGTGGCTCGTCGTGCCAAGGGAATATTCCAGACTGATAAGCAAGAATGAGCCGTTGGGGGTCTAAATCTCCGCCCACAGCCAACAGCCCATTTTCATCCGCGTAATCTACGGGAGGAAAACTGAGTTCTTCATTGAGGAGAAAGAGCATCCAAGTACTTCCGAGATAAATACTGACGCAAGCTCTCACCCACAAGACTCGAGTTTTCTGTCACTTGTGCCTGCTGACCATAAAGACATTCAAAACTCACCGAGACCTCCTCATTTAAGCAGAGGTAAGTCACTTCATCATGAAGCTCTTTATACATACCCTGAAAAGCATAAACCGCACGTGCATCTAAAAAGATCACATCATCGTATTCTGGGAAACGCAAATCACTATCTTGATAAAGATCTAGATTGGGAATATAAACGGGCTTGGCTCCAGCATAGCGCAAGAATTTTTCTTCTTGCTGCCATGCACTCTCGCTACCACCACAAACAATAACGCGACGCCCCAAGAGAGGGGAATAAGTCGGGAAGCTTTTTATTCCTGCTGTATCACCAAACACCACAAGACCTGGAGGGCGTAAATTATTTTCTTCTGCGAGCTCCGCAATTGTGTTGAGCTGACCGCGTAACTCTTGACAATCACTACGGCCCAAGTTCATCGCGAGCATGGCGGGCAAATCTTCGGGATAGCCTGCTTCGAGTAATTGTGAACAGATTTTTTTAATGGATAAAATCCCCATGTAAATCACTAAAGTCGCGCGATCAAAATGCATAAGCTGATTGAGGCCTCCACCCGCCTGACGCGCGGTGGTCAAAATCACTCGATCGCTCACACCTCGTGAAGTTAAATAAGTTCCTGTACAAGGAGCCAAAGCCTGTGCTGCCGTAATTCCTGGGCTAATTGACCAAGACAATTCGTATTCTTGGAGGAAGTCAACTTCATCTTGAATTCGACCCAAGATACCTGCATCTCCGCCCTTCAAGCGCAAAACTTTGTGACCATCGCGAACGGCATTGAAAATTAATTCATTAATTTTACCTTGATCAAAGGAGGTTGAATCACCGCGCTTACCAACATACTTTCTTTCAGTTTCAGGACCAATGTGATTGAGAATTTGAGGATTTACTAAGGCATCGTAGAAACAGACATCACAATTTTTTAGGTAATTCAAGCCTTCCACAGTAATCCATTCCGGCTCACCAGGACCCGCACCAACGAAACTAACGGGAAAAGAGAAAGCTTTTCGTAAATTGACAAAGCCTTGATTTCCCTTCATGAAAACCACTGTGGCTTCTTCGTGAATGAAATAGTCATAAGTCGCCTCTACCGAACCAGGAAAATCTTCTTTAGGCCAAACAAAAAAATCAATGCGTCCCGCGTTCAAATCACTTAGGGTAGTATGATAATCTTTAGGTTCAGTATTTTCTTGTAGGACAAACTCTGCTTTTGGCATAAGCTCAGCAAATTTCGCTACCAAGTCCTTAGCCAAATTCATGCAAAAAAAGTTGCCTGCGTAGTTCATAAAAATCTCTTCATATTAATAATCCATTGAGTATAAGCACTGAAGCGAATTATTCAAAGTTAAGCCTTGACTCTAAAGGTGACAGACAGAAGATGCCCACAAGAGTTTTAAGTTCGTCTTTACGCATTTAATTTATGAGTTACTTTCCAAAAACATTTTTACTTTTTATCAAATTTTAAGGACTCACATGAAATCATTTGTCATTGCTCTAATTGCAGGCGCAATCGGTGGCGTTGCCTACAGCCTTTTACCCGATGCATCTTGGGGCATTAGTCTTGCTAGTGTAATCACGGCTCTTGCAGCTTACTTTATCGTCAACCGCAAAATCAATTCAAAGCTCACTTTAATTGTCAATGCAACGCAAGACCACATTCAGTCAACGCAAGACAAAGTTCGCAAGAAAATGAACGGCATGCAAAACAAGCCCGGACTCAATCAAGCGGCGGCTCAAAAGACACTTGAAGCAATGCAAAAAGAAGGCATTGAAGAAGCTATTAAAATGCTCGACCCCGCCGAAGAACTTTTCTCTTGGAGTATCCTTGCTAGAAAACAAGTCAGCACTTTCAAGTACCAGCTCTACTTCAGCCTCAAACAATTTGATAAAGCTGATAAACTCGAAAATGACCTGCTGCTTTTCGATCCACAACTTGTGGCTATGAGAATGGCTCGTGAGTGGATGCGCACACCTTTCAACAAGAAGTCGAGCCCTAAAGAAATTGAAGGCTCTCAAATTGCAAAGTTATTCAAAAAAGGCACTTCTCGTGCCAAAGGTACTACAGGTGCCTTCCTGTACAATACTTACGGCTGGATGCTATCTAAAGCCGACCAAAGTAAAATGGCACTCGAGCTCCTCACAAAAGGCCTCGACAAATGCGCTGACGAAGTGATCAAAAGCAACCTCGATGTCCTTCGCAATAACCAAGCATCAAAATTTTCTAATAAAGCTTATTCTGAGCGTTGGTACTCACTCCATTTAGAAACTCCTCCTCAAGCTAAACCACAGAAGCAAAAAATGCGCCGTGGCCGCAACCAAGGCTTTCAACCCTTCTAAGAATGCTTGAACTGATCATACTGCGCCACGCCCACGCAGGCGAGGCCCTGACTGATTTTGATCGTCCTTTACGGGGTAAAGGACGAGAAGAAGCTTTGCAAGTTGGCAAAGTTTTTGAAGAGAAAAACATTTTTCCCGATTATGCCCTAGTGAGCCCTGCTGCACGCACCATTGAAACCTACGACTTAGCGAGCCAAAACTGGCCCAACTGCCCTATCGTGCAACCTAGATCCATCTACAATGGCAGCTTAAACAGTTTACTTGAGGCTTTGAGCGAAATACCCGAAGGTGTTCAACGCGCCATCATTGTAGCGCATAACCCCGGCGTTAGCTTTTTAGCCGAAGAGCTCAACCAAGCCCATGACTACTTAGGCTTTAGCCCCGCTGACTGGTGCTATATGAGTCTCAACATAGAAAAATGGGAAGATATCCACCCAACTTGTGCCACCGTCATCAGCTATGCCTAGCCTCTACGACCATCAAGAGCTCGAGAGCTTTTTCAATAAACAGCAATTTCCCGAACGTAAACGCCGTAGTTTTCGTCGCCTATTCTTTAGAGAGTTTCTCGACCTAGACTCAGCCTTCGACAATCCTAAATTTGTCGAACTCGTCCGAGATCATTTTGAAATCCCCCAACTTAAAATCATCTCTCGCCAAGATTCAAAAATTGATGGTGCAAGTAAGCTGCTCGTACAAACTGAAGACGGCCTCAATATAGAGACCGTGATTCTTCGCATCGGCACGGGACGCACCTCACTCTGCATCTCTTCCCAAGCTGGATGCACAGAAAAATGCACTTTCTGCTCAACAGCGACTTTAGGCTTCAAACGAAACCTCACTTTAGCCGAGATCATTGGTCAGGTCATCTTAGCTGGAGAAATTCTTCGTAAAGAAGATCGCAAAGTTCGCAACATTGTCTTTATGGGCATGGGCGAACCCCTTCGCAATACCGACAACGTTTTAAAATCTCTCGAAATCATGCTTTCTTCAGCGTATATGGGATTAAGCTCAAAACGAGTGACTGTTTCGACTATTGGCATAACGGATAATATAACTAAGCTACGCCATAGTTTTCCAGAAGTGAATTTAGCGCTCTCGCTGCACGCTTCGAATGATCAGGTGCGCGACATCCTGATGCCCATCAATAAGACTTTCCCCATGGAGACAATCAAAGAGACCCTACTCTCTGCACAAGAACTGGCTTCGGGAGACCTTATGATTCAGTACCTGCTGATTAAAGACCTCAACGACAGTCCTGAACAAGCTCAGGAACTCGCTGCATTTTTAAAAGGTATCAACTGCATCATCAACCTCATCCCCTACAATGACTCTATGGGCATGGGCAATTGGAAGTGTTCCAGTGAAGAAAAAATGTCTGCCTTCCAAGACGTTTTACAGGAAAGCGATTTCCAAGTTACTCGTCGTCATTCACTCGGTCGTGACATCGATGCAGCCTGCGGCCAACTCGCCGCAAAAAACCAAAAAAAATAGGCAGCGAATGCTGCCTATAAATTAAAATCAATACGACTTAGAGCTTAAATCTATTTGAGGTAACCCACAGCTGCTTTACCATCTTTATCGAGTTTACCCGCACTCCAAAGAACTGCATAAGCCATCATTTTTTGATAGATAGCTTGTTCCATTGTAGAGTTATGATGACCAAGTGTCGTCCCAAACATTTTTAAACCTTCTTCTGTATGAGAAAAAATGCAATCTTCAGTAAAAGCCTTGCCCTTGAGAGTGGTACCTTTCGCCAATGATTTTGTTGTAGGATTTAGCTTTGTCTGATAAAGTTCACCTTCTTTCGTTTCCCAACCATCAACTCCAAGAGCTTTCATTACGGGATGAGTTTTATCTGTAACTTCAACTTTAATGGCTGATTTGTGATAATGACGAATACTATTCACACCACAGAGGCGATCCCATGCTTCACGTTTAGTTCTAAACCAAGTGTGGAATGAGCCATGAGTCATAATCACGCCTACTTTATTTTTTACGTGATTATCAATCACCTTATCAATCGCATCATCATCTTCAAACTTTACCTGACAGTGATTGTGAAAAACAACATCATAGCCTTTACAAAAATCACCTTTAAAAACTTCTGGCAATTTATTCTCTGATGGTTTAACGGGGTGCTCATCTGTGGAAGTCCACTTAATTGTCACTTCGGCATTTACTTGACTTTCAATCGTTTTCTTGAGAAGTGGTGCCTGAGTTTTATAATCGTGCCAACCACCACCAGTGATCATTAGAACTTTGATCGGTTTTACTTCAGCTGCAAAACTTGCGAAAGCCGCAAAGAACACGAGAAACATTGTTGTTACTTTTTTCATATTTATTCCTTATTTGTTATTTTAAGCCCATCGCCAAGCTTCGCATGACGGATAAAGTCTTAACTCTATAATAAATAGGAAATAGCTTTTCTTAACAGCTCCTAAGCCTTTAAAAGAAAGAAATCTTTATTTATCAAAATAACAGCATCGCTGAAGATACAATTATGTAATTTATTTTATTATTTTTTACATTTTTGTTTGAAAAATAATTTTATGATAACATTATTGGAAAACTATTTTACAATTGCAGGTGAATATCATGTTAAAAAAATCTCAAACAGAGATGTCAGTACTCGTTACACCCGAAATGGCCAACTTTAATGGCAACATGCACGGTGGTGACCTTCTCAAACTCCTTGACCGCGTTGCCTACACATGTGCGACACGCTATTGTGGCAAATATGCCGTCACTCTCTCTGTTGACCAAGTGACCTTCAAACAATCCATAAAAATTGGTGAATTGCTCACCTTCATGGCCTCAGTGAACTTCACTGGACGTACATCAATGGAAGTTGGCGTCAAAGTCATTGCAGAAGACCTCCACTTACAGAGCATTCGTCATACCAATACCTGCTACTTCACCATGGTTGCGGTTGACGAAAGCAGCAAAGCTGTTGAAGTCCCCAAGTTTGTCCCAGAAACGGCAAAAGAAAAAGAACGTTTTCAGCTTGCTGAGCAACGACGTGAACGTCGCATGCTTCAGAACAAAGTTGACGCCATGATAAAAAGTAAAGAGAGCTAAGTAAATCGCTGAGCTAAGCTTGAAAAGAGCTAGTTTTGGACTAATAAAGGGCTGATCAAAACTTAGCTCTAAGGTAAATTCGTGGACAAAAAAATCTCACTTACAGGTATCAAACCGACTGGAACTCCTCACTTTGGGAATTTCTTCGGCGCTATCAACCCCGCATTGGAATTAACGGAAAAGTATCAAGCACGTTATTTCATTGCCGATTATCACGCCCTCAACACGGTAAAAGATCCTAAAGAGATGCTTGATCATACCTACGAAGTTGCCGCTACCTGGCTCGCATGTGGCCTCGATCCCAATGATGCCTTGATCTATCGTCAATCTGATGTTCCTCAAACTCATGAGCTCGCTACTTTCCTCATGGCTTTTACCGCAAAAGGCATGATGAATAAAGCACACGCTTACAAAGCTAAAGTTCAAGATAACCAAGCAGCTGGCAAAGACACTGACTCGGGCGTCAACATGGGTCTCTACACTTATCCCGTGTTAATGGCTGCGGACATCCTACTCTACGACACCAATATTGTTCCCGTGGGTCGCGACCAAAAGCAACACGTTGAGATTACAGCGGATATCGCACAATCCATCAACCACAACTATGGTGAAGAAATCCTAGTCATCCCAGAAGCTATTATCTCTGAGAGTTGTGACATCATTATCGGTACCGATGGTCGTAAAATGAGTAAAAGCTACAACAATACGATCCCCCTCTTTCAGACTCCTAAGAAAATGCGTAAGCAGATCATGAAGATCACCACGAATTCTCAGGAAATTGAAGAAGCCAAAGATCCTGATACATGCAATGTCTTTTCGCTCTATAAACTCTTTGCTGACCAAGGCGAACAAGATACACTCGCCGAACGCTACCGTGCTGGCGGCTTAGGCTGGGGTCACGCCAAGCAGGAACTCTACGAAGCTGTCGAACGCAAATTTGCTCCCATGAGAGAAAAGTATGACGCCCTTATCGAAGACCGCCAAACTCTCGACAAGATCCTTCAAGAAGGTGGTGAAAAAGCTCGCGATATTGCCTCGTCTACGATCACACGCTTACGAAAAGCAGCGGGTTTCCCCTGCTAACTTTACAAGAACACATTTGAGTGTATCTTCCCGAAAATTAAATAGATAGAGAAATTTTATGAAACTCGAAGTGCTTAAAAGCAAAATCCATAAAGCCGTTGTGACTCAGGCCGACCTCAACTACGAGGGCAGCCTAGGAATCGACCAGGACCTGATGGATAAAGTAGGACTACTTCCCTACGAAAAAATCTTGGTAAGTAACCTTAATAATGGTGAACGCCTCGAAACTTATGTGATTCCGGCAGAACGTGGCTCACGCTCCTTTTTACTCAATGGTTCAGCTGCCCGTCTCGGTGCTGTTGGCGACCGCATTATCATCATGAACTTTGCTTACTTCGATATTGAAGATATTAAAAAAGGCCACAAACCGACTGTTGCAGTTCTCAACGAAGTTAACGAGATCGAATTACTTAAGTAATGAATACTTTCCTCAATAAGCTGGAAAACAAGTTTGGTCACTTAGCTATCCCCGACCTCACCAAGAAGCTCCTCATACTTAAAGTCATTGTTTTTGCTTCGATTCAGCTTATTTTCCAAGGAAACCCCAACACCTATGCTTCTACTTTAGAGCGTATTCAAGTCGCTAATATTCATATTATCGGCGACCTTATTGGAGCTCTCTGTACTCCGCCAGTTCAAACTATGCAGGGCTGGAACATTATTTGGCTCTTTTTTGCACTCTCCATTTTCCTCATGGCAGGACGAGGCCTCGAACAAGTTTGGGGCAAGTTCCGTTATAATCTTTATATTCTCTTTTATGCCCTACTCTACCTAGCGATCTTTACAGGTATTCGCTTTTTCTCAAGAGCGGTACCTTTCCCTGAAGATTTACTCTATGCAGGTGTCTTCATGGCTTTTGCTACCAAGTTCCCCGATGTAGAGATTATGGTTATGTTTGTCATTCCGGTCAAAATTAAATATCTTGGTTTCATTGCTGGTTTTTTTGTTGCCTTTATGGCTTTCTCAGCACTTAATTCACCTCAACTAAGCCCCTTTGCCGCACGTGCTGTTGCACTTATTTATTTCATCCCTCTTCTTCACTACGCTGCTTTTGTCTTGCCTTACCTCTACAGCGATGCGAGCTTAAAAAAGAGAAGTAAACAATTCCAAAAGCAACTCGACCCCAACCAAGGCAGAGCTACCTTTCACAAGTGCAGTACTTGTGGTATCACCGAAAATGAAGACCCCGACATGATCTTCCGCGTAGGCGATGATGGCGATGATTATTGCGATAAGCATATTTAGCTTTCAGGTTTCAGGTTCCAGGTTTCAAGTTTCAGGATATAAGAAATAAGTCATTATTCATTTAATATCTCTGCACAGGCATTAGATTGATTCATGTCTGATTTAAGCCAATACCTCAACCCCGAAGTCGTCAACGCTGTTGAACGCCTCGACCTCCAAGCTCGATGTATTGCTGAAGCTTACCTAACAGGACGACATCGTAGTGCTCAGCACGGCTTTTCGACTCAATTTAGTCAGCACCGCCCCTATATAAAAGGCGACCCCATCAAAGATATTGACTGGAAAGTTTACGCTCGCTCAGACAAATATCACATCAAAAAATATGAAGCTGAAACTAATATTGAATGCACTTTTTTAGTCGACATCTCTGAGTCAATGAATTATAAAAGCCACGCTCTGAGTAAACTGGAATATGCCACATGCCTCTGCGCCGCACTTAGCCTAATACTCACTCAACAGCAAGACAGTCCCGGTCTCATCACTTTCGATGATGATGTTCGTCATTTCATCCAACCTCGCTCGAGCCAAAAGCAACTCATGCAAATCATTCACACTTTAGGAACTCAAGAAGAATCACAAGCCAGCGATTTTAGTACTGCCTTGCCAAATGCGGCTTCCATGTTGGGCCACAAAGGTTTGCTCGTGTGCTTCAGCGATCTTTTGGGTGATACTGACAAAGCCTTAGAAACACTGCAAACACTTAGTTATGGCAAACACGACATCATGCTTTTCCACCTCCTTGATCCCGAGGAAATCGAACTCAAAGAAGGCGACCTCTCTCGCTTCCAAGACAGCGAACGTCCCGACTCCAAAGTCGTCGCTAACCCCGACTCCATTCGCCAAGTTTATCAAAAACTCATCCAAGATTTTATTAGTAAAATCAAAGGTAAATGTCAAGAGAGTAAAATCACTTGGTGCTTCATCAATACCGCTGATCCATTTGACCTTGCGATCCACGATTTCATGAGTCAACGACGCGCAATGATGTAATTCCTTCATACCCTTCCAAATATAAGCGTTTTTTAACGGCTTTTATAGTGCTTAACCCCTTGCACTACTTGACGGTATTTATTGTGATTTTATCTTAGGCTCTTTCAAGTTTTAACCTCAATTTTAATGGACACTCTATGTTTTCATCACTCAACAACTCTTTCAGTAAAAATAAAAATCTTTTTGTGGTCGTTTTCGGTCTTCTCACCCTTTCATTTATCCTTACACTTAGTGATGTAAGCATTGCCGATTTAAGCAGCGGGACTCGATCTGGAGCTGTTGGCGCTATTGATGGCGAACTCGTCGACAGAGACACCTACGACCAACTTGCAGCAAAAGAGAGTATCGTTTTCAGTATTGAACGTAAAGCGATCATTGAGCTCAATAATAGTAATAGCGCTCACATCGAAGCTGTCCTTTCGCAAAAAGCTTTCGACCAAAAGATGCAAAAAGACATTGCATCAGGTGCTTATAAAGCTGAAGGAGTTGATGCCGAAGCGATGCGCAAATTTGCTGATGAGAATCAATTAACTCCTGATATCATCAAAATTATCCGTACACGCTTAGGTGTTGGTGGCCAAGAACTCGATGCTGCTATTAAAACAATTATTACTCGTCGTAATTACATCGACAGTTTCGAAGAGCGTGTGACAGTTGATGAAACACAAGTTAAAGCTAAAGCTGCCCAGCAAAATAGCACGATTGCGGTTCAAGCAAAAACTTTCTCAGCAACAGAAGCTATCGACGAAAAACTTGTCACTTATTACAAAGAGAAACCAGAAGAGTTCACTTTTGAAGATACCATTTCAGCGCAAGTGGTTCGCTTCCCAAAAAGCCCTGAAGGTAAAACAGCTGCTAGCACTTTTGCGGAAGCCGCAGCTAAAGTTAAGGTAAGTAATTTTGAAGCCGTAGCCAAAAGTAAAAAACTTGAAGTGATCACACTTCCAAAAACTCGCGTTTCAGCTATCAATGGCGGTCAACTCGTAGAAGGTGACTTCGCTTTAAGTACAGCCCTCATTGAACTCACAAGCGAAAAACCTATTAGCCAAGTTATCGAAGGTGCTCAACACAACTATGTAGCTGTCCTTGCTGCTAAAGGCGGAGTTCTTCCCTTCGCTCAAATTCGTGAACAAGTGATCGAAGCTTACTTTGGTGCTGATCCTCTCCAAGCTTTCTACAATAATGAAGATAACAAGCGTCAGTTCCTCATTCCCCGCAGCCTACAATTAAGTCTCGTTAGCTTGAGCCCCAGCACACTCTACTCTGAAGTAGCAGTAAGTGATGAAGAAATCAAAGCAGACTACGACAAGAACATCGAGAAGTACAAAGTTGCACAAATCAAATCAACTGAGTACGCCATCACTGCTAAGGATGACAAATCACTCGCAGCTGCCGAAACAACTCTCAAGGCTATCAAAGATTTAGTTGATAGTAAGGCGAAGAATCTTGAAGAAGAACTCAAGAAAAATGCTGACATTAAAAAAACAGATACTGAATGGCTTTCTGAGAACGAAAATAACAAATCCCTCTTTGTTATTGCCAAAGGTCAAACAACTGCCATCGAAGCGAATGAATTAAAATTCACTTTTACACTTATCAAAGAAAAACGCGACGAGACTCCTTTCGCTGAGGCCAGCAAAGAAATCAGCGCGAGCATCACTCATGCTAAAGCTAGTACTAAAGCTCGTCTCGCTGCTGAAAAACTTCAATCTTTCATCTCATCAAATCGCGGCAATGAAAACTTCTTCAACCTCTTTTTAACTGAAGCGGCAAGTCACCAATTCAATGAGCGTAAGCTTCAACCTCTTACTCCTCAATCTGGCAACCAACAAAGCATGCAGCTCGCTATGCAACTTCTCCAACAAGGCTACACTCCTCCAGGTGGTTTCTCCCAACAAGCTTTTGCACAAGTTGGCCAAATGCTTTCAGCACTTTCTGCTTCGCGTCCTGTAAGTGACCCTTCAGTTACTGAAAATGGCGACATCCAATACCTCTTAGTGGAAAGAGAAGTTCCTTCTTCTTACGTTCCTTTTGAACGCGCTAAGTCAAGCATCGCTTTCCAAGTAGCTAATGCTCAAGGTAAAGTTCTTGCTAAAGCTAAAGCGGACTCATCAAAAACTGAACTCGAAAAAGCTGAAGATACCGGAGCCTTCTTTAAAGCTAATTCATTTGCTGAAGAACAAAGCATTACTCCCGAGAACAAAGCTCAATTCACTGGCCTACTCAACGACGAAATCCTTGAAAAAGATTCAGCTTACATCACGACTAGCGGTAACGACAGCATTTTAGTTTACATCAAAAAAATTGAAGCTGGCAAAGAAGATAAAGTTAAAGAGAGTTTTGAAAGCCTTATGAAGAGTGAAAAATCGCGATTGGCCTACGAGAAGATTGATCAGATCTTCCAGGGAATCAAAACTTCTGTGACCATCACAAGTAATTAATTACATGCCTCCCAAGAAGCCAAGTGGCACACTCTCCCCACCAGTTATCCAAAGACTGAGTGAATACCTTCTCATTCTTGAGCAATTCATTGCTCAAGAGCAGGAAGTCGTATCGAGTCGTGCCTTGGCTACTGTCTACGGAAATAACTCGAGCCAAGTACGCCATGATATATTCCAAATCGAACACAAAGGCAGCCAAAGTCATGGCTACCTTTGTTCTGAGTTGATCAAAGATATCCGCATTGCCCTCAATCTGCAAAACGAGAAAAATCTCTGTGTCATTGGTATGGGTAACTTGGGGCGAGCTATCACGGCTCACGTCCCTTTTGATCGTTATGGCATGAAACTTTCGGCATCTTTTGATGTGGACCCAAATGTTATAGGGAAAAAGATCGGTGGTGTAGAAATTTTTAATTCAGACGATATGTCGAACATCATCAAGGAACAAAACATCACCATGGCCGCCCTCTGCGTTCCTGCGAGTCGCGCACAAAAAACTTGTGACCTCGCTATTCACGCTGGAGTCAAAGGCATCCTTAACTACTCACGTATTCGACTCAAAGTCCCCGAGCACGTCTCTGTTCACTATGAACAGATCATTTGTTCTTTTATGCAACTTTCCTATAAATGCTCCCTGTAAAATACTTGTAAATGTATACTGAGGCTTTTTATTGACAAAAAGGCCAAAGAGAGATAGACAGCTATGTATACAATTGATGCAACAGTAAACAATATTCACGGCATTCACTGCCGTCCAAGTTCGGCAATCGTTAAAGGAGCCAAATCCTTTGAATCAAGCATCACTGTTAATGCTGATGGACAAACTGCCAACCTTACTAATATTCTTGAATTAATATCTCTGGGCTTACCCCAAGGCGCCTCAGTCAGCATAAGTGCTGAAGGCTCTGATGAAGAAGCCGCAGCTAAAAAGATTGCTGAATTATTTGAAGAAATCTACGATTACCCTGATAAGTAATTAGTTCTTCCATTGATTGAGTTTATTCTCGATAAATTCAACACATTTATTATGAACCTCTTTTTGGTTCTTGGCATCAAGATCCATACCTTCGCCAAAACTATAACGCACTGTTGAACTCCTCGTAATTGGGCCATAGTCAGAAACTATTTTACCCTTCCCCCAAAAGCTGGTATCAAGGGCGAATGGCTGAATTTTTACACCAGCGCGACGCGCTAGTTTGCAGCCGATACTATTGAATTCATCACCAATAAACTCCACGCCACGAGTTTTTTGAGGAAAGATGATAACACTCGTCCCATTCTTCAGCATTTCGCCACCTTGCTTGAGCAGAGTCTTTAAATCTTGTATAGGATTATCTCGAGTCATGGGAATGCAGTTCATTCCCTGCATAATGTGACCAAACACTGGGTAAGTCATCAAACTTTCTTTAATCACAAAGATTGAAGGACCTGCTTTTTGCATGACATAAGACAGAGTGACTGTCTCCAATGAACTCATGTGGTTGGCCACGTAAACACGAGGTTCTTTAACTAAATTATCTAAGCCATCAATTTCTACAGAACCACCGCTGTCTTCTACTGCCTGCATAACGCGCTGACAGTGTTTGGCAAGGTTGATGAAATCATAATTACCTGCTTGGCAAATTTTTGAGAAATCATTAATGGGCTTGAAAGCCTTATAATAAAAATAAAGATTTCCAAGCCCAAGGAGCTTATCCATGAACTTGCGAGATGGCTCTAAAGTTTTATAGCCATCCCCTTCTAAACTGGGTTTAGGTAGCGACAATGTGACACCAGTTATATTTATCGTCACATTGACCTAACTGAATTTCCTGCATGCGAGTGTAAAGGTCTTGGAAACGCGAGTGAATCCCTTCTTTAGCCGGTTTATAAGTTTTGCCAGCTTTATCAATATGACTGATAGGCGTCACCACAACTGCTGTACCGCACGCCGCAATACCGTCCAAGTCTGTTATCTCGTCGAAATTTACATTGCGCTTCTCAACTGTCATACCCATTTCTTCTGCGAGAGTCATGAGAGACATATTCGTTATACTTGGTAAAACTGCGGCTGAGTTTGGCGTGATATAAGAATCGCCTTTAATGCCTACAAAATTAGAAGTCCCAAATTCATCGATATATTTATGCTCTTTGGCATCTAAGTAAAGGTTAATGGGATAGCCTTGATCATTAGCCATGATTCCAGGAAGCATTCCCGTTGCGTAGTTACCCG
Organism: Lentisphaera araneosa HTCC2155; assembly: GCF_000170755.1. Classification (NCBI taxonomy): domain Bacteria; kingdom Pseudomonadati; phylum Lentisphaerota; class Lentisphaeria; order Lentisphaerales; family Lentisphaeraceae; genus Lentisphaera; species Lentisphaera araneosa. Next base: position 144,245 of record NZ_ABCK01000008.1, on the reverse strand, counting down.
CTGCTTTTACATTGCCTGTTCCCATCGGAGCCGCACGATCGTAATCTTCCATCACCAAAGCCGGAACTGATTGTAAACCACCCTTATAGTATGAACCCACTGGAACGACTAGAAGGATAAAAGTGTACTCATCAGAAGGTTGAACACCCATTCTTGCACCAGTACCAATCAATAAAGGACGCATATACATAGACGCGCCATAACCATATGGAGGTAAAAAATCAATATTAGACTGAAGAACTTTATCTACCGCATCAAGAAAGACCTCTGTAGGAACCGGCTCCATGCACAAACGCTCTGCAGAGCGCTGTAAACGCTTAGCATTTTCTTCTGGGCGAAAAACTCTGACTTGACCATCTTCACCGCGATAAGCTTTTAGGCCTTCGAAAGCCGCTTGACCATAGTGAAGACACGTTGATGCCACATGCATTTTAAGGTAAGGTTCTTCAACGTATTCACAGTCAGACCACTTACCATCTTTATATGTATACTGAACGTAACATTTCGTCTGAAAGTATGAAAATTTGAGATTGTTCCAATCGATGGTGCTCATTGTATATCCTGTTATTTTTTCTCTGCACTCATTTTACTCGCAGTATTCAACGCGACAAGCATTGCTCGAGCTTTATTACGTGTTTCTTCGTATTCAAATTCGGGGTCTGAGTCAGCGACGACTCCCGCTCCTGCTTGCACGTAAACTTTTCCTGATTTTAAAACCGCTGTTCGAATAGCAATACATGAATCTACATTGCCATTAAAGGAGAAATAGGTCACGGCTCCAGCATAAGCACCACGTCTTTCGGGCTCTAACTCAGCGATAATTTCCATGGCTCGAATTTTAGGCGCACCACTCACTGTACCTGCTGGAAAAGTCGAACTCATTACTGATCCTGGACCAAAATCTTTTTGCAACTTACCTTGAACCTCAGAAACAATATGGAGAACGTGACTATATTTCTCAATAATCATTAATTGAGAAATATCTACTGAACCCGTTTCAACGATTCTTCCAACGTCATTGCGAGCTAAATCAACGAGCATGATATGCTCCGCCCTCTCTTTAGGGTCGGCTAATAGATCTGCGGATAAAGCTTCATCTTCAGCTTTATTCGCGCCACGCTTACGCGTACCTGCGATCGGACGAACAGTGACTAAACCCTCTTCTCCCTTAGCGTGAACTTCAGGACTCGCTCCAACTAATGAAAAGTCATCACCTAAATGTAAACAAAACATGTAGGGCGAGGGATTAATCATACGCAAGGTTCTCATCAAATCTAAAGGCTCAGGATCCACATCAGCTTCAAAACGCTGAGAGAGCACAACCTGAATCACATCACCTGAACGGATGTATTCTTTTGCTCGGAGGACCTTATCGCAAAATTCTTCACGAGTCATGTTTGATTTCGATTCAAGCGCTTCGCTTGCCAAGTTCAAGCCCAATGGCTTAGCAGAACGCTCTTGACCGAGTTTAGAAACGATATCAGAAATATTCTTTATAGCTTTTTGATAACCGACCTCAAGCTCTTCTTTGCGCAAATCTATATGACTAATCACTTGAATTCGCTGCTTAAGTCGATCAAAAGAAACAATTGTTTCATAGATGCCAAACAAAGCATCTGGAGTCCCAAAATCTTCTTTGTCTTTACATTTAACTCGAGGTTCGATTTCTTGGATTGTTTCGTAAGAAGCATAACCAACGGCACCACCGCTAAAAGGTGCTAAACCTTCTAATTGCACCTGATTATAAGGCTTTAAATAATCTTCTAAAAATTGAAAGGTATTATCAGTCGTTTCTATGCGGGACTCGGTTTCACCGCTCAACTCAATCATGTCGCCATTACGAGTTATTAAAGCAATTGGGTCAACGCCCATAAATGAGTAGCGGCCGATATTCTCTCCACCTTCTGCACTCTCTAATAGGAAGGCATAAGGTTTTTTCTTGCCGTTCTCATCATAGGCAATTTTACTAAATGCTGAGATAGGGGTTTCTAAATCTGCTATCAACTCTGTGTATATGGGAATAAGCGTCCCTTGCTTCGCTAAATCTGCTAATTCATCCTTTGGAGGATGAATGTTCACCAAAAGGCTCTCTTCTAAAAAATCTTCCATGTCTGTTCTATTCTTCTGCCGTCAATTTCTAAAATATTTGCTTTCCTACCCATCGTTAAAGAACCCGCACAGATCTCCTTGGATCCGCCAGTTTCTTCTCGTAGAAAAGCATGATGAATATGTCCGCACAAATTTATGTCAATCGCCCCACTTTGCAATAGCTTGTGCACTTTCTCTCCATCAACTAAAAGCTTATGTTCGGGAAGTGAATTGCCTTCACCATTTAATAGAGGATAATGACCGATGGCGATCTTTGTTTTTTGCTCATCTTTTGAACTCCATTCTACTAAACGCTCATGTGTCTCTTCATTCACGAAGCCACTAGAGAGTTGTACGGGCCGGGGAACTGCATGATTACTCAAATAAAAAACCACCTCTCCTTCTTCAATGCGAAGAGGAAAATTTTTCACTAAACCTTTGGTGAGCCATGTGATGAAATCTTCTAAAGCTTTATACGACTTGGAACAATCGATATAATTATCATGATTACCGGGAACGGCTAAAATCTTCAAGCCCTCTATAGCATGTAACTTTTCGAGGCGTTTCTTGACCATTTCAAATTCACGAACTGAACCCGTAGAAGTAAAGTCACCGGAAATAATGGCGTAATCAAAGCCTTCTTGCTCAACATATTCAGTCAACTTATCTAGACGCGACCAATTAACCGTTTTCTTGCGGCGAAAAACATAATTGCTACCACCGAATAGACGTTTGCTAAAAAAAGACGAGGGAGCTGGAAAAGCCCCCTCATGAATATCAGAAAAATGAATAATTTTCATCAAATCACTAACATAACCAAGGCTAAAATTATAGTCGCCGCAAAACAGACTACGGATAGAGCCTTGAGCTTACCATGCCCCGATGTATCCGTGTATGACTTCAACTCTTCTGGACTTAGGGCAACTGCACCAGCTCTTGCGCGAGCACGAGTTTCACCTCTAACTGGACGGTGAGCTACACGACCACCACCTTCGACATTTCTTCTACGAGACGAACTCGATCTTAAATGTAAACCACGCTTTGTTGAAGTTGTGCTGGTACTAATTGCTTTACGCGTTTTTTCGATTTCTTTACTCAAGTCCTGCATACTCTGGAAGCGATCTTCCGGCTGCTTTTCCATCATACGGTCTAAGAGTTTAGAAACTTGAGGAGGAATTGTACTATCTAAGTCATGCGCCGGTCGCAAAGGTTCTTGTAAATGCTTTCTAGCGATCTCAGTTACCGACGTACCACCAAAGGCAAATTCACCTGTAACGAAGTGATAAAGTGTCGCACCCAAAGAATAAATATCACCACGGAAATCCATTTCAGAACCAATTAATTGCTCAGGGCTGATATATTGTGGAGTTCCCATAATTGAATCTTCATCGTCGGTTGACTCAAGCTTATCATTAGCAAAACGAGATAGACCTAGATCCATCAGCTTTGCCATGTCGTCAACAACCATGATATTGTCAGGTTTAATGTCGCGGTGAACTAATTTCTGCTGCGCCCAAGCATAGGACAAAGCATCAGAAACTTGCTTAGTGATATTTAAAGCTGTATCAACAGTGATTTTTTTCTCAACATCCAAAATTTCTTTTAGCGTTTGGCCATTCACCAATTCCATAGCGAGGTAATAAACACCACCATCTGCTTGACCCACTGCATAAGCTTGTACTATATTTTGGTGGTGGAGTTTAGCTGAGGCACGAGCTTCACGAACGAAATCAATCACTGCGTCCTGACTCTGATTATCGAGCATTAAAATTTTAAGGGCAACATAACGATCTAAACTAATCTGCAGGGCTCTAAAGACGATCCCCATGCCACCTTGACCAATTTTCTTCTCGATAATGTAATCATCAATAACTACACCAGGAGCAAAACGTTCATCAGGAACTAAAAATGCTTCACCACAGTGACCACACTGAAGGTACTCACCGAGATCTGCTTCATCTACAGCATTAACTCCAAAACAACTTTCGCACTGTACTTTCATTCCCTATCTCCTGTTTTTTTTCAGCCATATTTTTTTTGAATCAGTTTCTTTAGTACCACCTACAATCAAGTTTCTACCATCTAGTACTAAGCATACATGTGCATTGGCTTCGCTTGCTAAGCTATTACTTTTACAGCGTAAAACCCAAAACTGACGAAGAGCTTCTAACCACTGAGCTTTTTCATTTTTAGTTTTACTGAAAAAACCTCTACCCACGTACACGTAGAGGATCTTGGCTTGACCATTAATTTTTGCCCCCATGCGTGTCACTCCACTTCCTGCTCCACGGCTAGCTTGTAAATTGAGCCAGGTCCCCACTTCTTGAACCGCATGCACCAATTTCTCAGGTGTTTCTTCTAAGTCTGGATTAAAAAAGCCCGACTCGGTTGCTGGATCTTTTCTAAAGAATCCCGCGCGCTCTTCAGCGGCCACCATTTTTCGTGCTTTAGCTTTCGCAAATTCATCGCCAAAAAACATAGCTCGACTTTTATCTGAAAGTTTTGAAGCACTCACCTTCATCTTACCATTGTACGGCTCAATCTTCACTAGGGATAATACTCCCTTGGTAATATCAACTACTTGACAATACATTTTCTGGCCACTTCTCATCTGAACTAAGACCCTTTTATTCATGGGGGGCGGTTTAACTTTAGTCTTCAGTTCTGCATAAAGATCCTCATAGCGAGCTTTTTTCAATTTCTCTTCATCAGCTTCCTCGACTTCTTCAGCACTTAAGTCCGCACTAATATTCGCTTGAAAAACAGCTGCTTTTTCTTCCGTTTTCTGAGGTTTTTTGTTTACTGAAGTTTTCTTAATTTCTTTGGGAGCTTTTTTAACTTCTTCTTTTGGCTCTTCTATCACTTTTTCTTTTGGCTCTTCAACTGCTTTAGCAGGCCTCAACCAGCCTTGCATTGGTCCTGTTATATCAGAAATGATCACCCCAAAAGTCAATAGAGTCACAATAATGTAAGATAGACTACCCCCACCAGATTTGTGTTTCCTTGGTGAGTGAGTGTTTGCACGAGTGTGTGATCTTGAATTGGCACGGCTATTAGCTCTAGCATTTGTCTGAGGTCTTTCTTTTATTGAGCGCGCTGCAGTCGCCCCTGACCCTGCTTTGGTATTCATTCTAGTTCGTGATTTTGAACTAGCTGAAGCCCCCTTATCCTTTCTATTCACAGAGTGGCTCCATTAACTAGCGGCCAACCTGCAAGCGTAAAGCCAAGCGTTCCGGCAAACCAGCTTCGTAAATCTTTTTCTGCGTCGTTTCTATGTCGTATTCGACACGGTGAAGCGTCACAACTCGTTCATCAGTATCAAATGAGCAAAAAGCTGCGCGGTTATCACCATCACGTGGTTGACCAACCGAACCAACATTAATTAAATATTTATGATTAGGATTTAAGCGAATCTGCTCATAACGACCTGCTTGGATAACTCCTTTTGCTCCACCAATTTGCTCATAAGCAAAAGGTACGTGTGAGTGACCAATAAAACAGTAGGGCAACCTTTGGTAAGAAAATGAGTTCTCAGCGTAGTATTTATCAAAAATGTAACCCCATGCTTCTGGACTATCGAGAGTCGCATGTACAATTGTTGTTTTTAACTGCCATAAGTTCTTAGTCATTGGCAAGGAATATAACCATTGACGGTCATCGAGAGTTAATTGCTCGCGAGTCCACTGAACCGCTTGAGCAGCCTGTGGGTTAAAACCAATGAGCTCATTTTCTTGAGAAACATATTCATCGTGATTACCTTTAATTACGGCAATTGGCTGAAGCTCATCTCTCACAATATCGATAACTTCTTTAGGATTGGCATTATAGCCAACAATATCACCCAGACAAATATACTTCTGGATCCCCAATTTTTTCCCTTCTTCAATTACCGCACGCACTGCCTCTAAATTGGAGTGCAAATCGGAGATAATACCGTATAACATGACAACCTACTAATAGTTTTAAAAATTATTTATAATAATATAGAGTCAAACTAGACCTCCTTAAGTCTTAGTTCAAATCTTTTCCACTTAAGTAGTCGGCAAAATCGAGTGTATATGAAGATAATTCACCCGATTGATAACAAAACTCGCCAAAAAAGGTCTTATTTGACAAAACATAGGGTATAAAATGCTTATCACCTTCCCATAAGTTAAGTGAAAGTATGTCGTCTCTGGAGACCCATGAAAGCTCTCCTTCATCACACTCAATCATTTCACCGCTCGGTCCATAAGCCCTAAAGACATAAACCGACCAATCATTACCATGCTTATCGAACCCTGGAAAAGTTATATGTCCCGCAAAATCAAAGTATTCCGCACTTAAGCCAGATTCTTCTTTCAACTCTCGAATAGCGCATTTTTTTATTGACTCACCCAACTCTACTTTACCACCTAAACCATTCCATTTCCCTATATGAATATCCCCTTGTTTCTTCACCCGCTCAAGCATCAATACTTGATCATTATCCATAAGGTAGATCAAAGTCGCTTCAATTCGCTTTTTCATTATTTTACACTCTCAAATTTGTTACATTAGACAAAGCGATTATATTACCCTCCGATAACTATTCAACCCTAGCTAAGGACTACCAAAATGGAAGAAGGCAAACAGGCTCCAAACTTTTCACTACTCGACCAAAACGGCAACTCACATTCTCTCACAGACTACAAAGGCAAATATCTTGTTATTTATTTTTACCCCAAAGACAATACTCCTGGTTGCACTAAGGAATCCTGCACTTTCCGCGATAACTTAAGTGAATTCACTGCAGCTAATTGTGCTATTTTAGGTGTATCTGCGGACTCCGCAGCCAGCCATGAAAAATTCATTGCCAAGCACAATTTAAACTTCCCGCTCTTAGTTGACGAAGAAAAGGAAATGCTACAAGCCTACAATGCTTGGGGCGAAAAAAATAACTACGGCAAAAAGTACATGGGAATCATTCGCTCAACGGCAATTATTTCTCCTGATGGCACTCTTCTAAAACATTGGAAGACTGTACGCGGCGCCGAAGACCACCCCCTAAAAGTGCTCGAAGCCCTCAAAGAGCTTCAGGCTTAATTAAGTTAGGATTTATAATGAGCGAAAAAGAACGCCTAAACGACCTCACTCTTCTCAGCAAAAACGAGAACAATTACTTCACATCTCCAGATGATGCGCCACTCGAAGTTTTTGACAACCTCTACGTTGGTCGCGATTACAAAATCACTTTTAACTGCCCTGAATTCACGGCTCTTTGCCCTGTAACAAGCCAGCCCGATTTTGGAAAAATCACCATCACCTACATTGCTGATAAAAAATGCGTAGAGTCAAAATCACTCAAAATGTACCTTTTTGCCTTCCGTAACCACAACAGCTTCCATGAAGAAGTCGTGAATAGAATTCTCGAAGATATTGTCGCCGTTTGCGATCCTCGCGAAATCACTGTTTATGGTGAATTCATGCCGCGCGGAGGCATTAGCCTCGACATCGAAGCTTCGCACAAAAAAGAGTCGTGAAAGATATCCGAGAGATCCTCACTCTGAGTGAGGATTACTTGGCTAAACATAAAATCGAATCGCCTAAAGTTAATGCCGAGTGGATTATTTCCGACTCATTAAATATCAAGCGACTCGACCTCTACTTACAGCACGATCGCCCATTAAGCGAAAGTGAATTGAGCTCTATTCGCGAAAAGCTTCAACGTTGCGCAAGACACGAACCCGTGCAATACATTTGTGGCAGCACAAACTTCTATGGTCTAGAAATTTCTGTGGGTCCCGGAGTCCTCATCCCGCGCCCCGAAACTGAGTGCCTCGTTGACCTCGCTACAAAACATATCAAAGAAGGTCAAAAACTGCTTGATCTCTGCACCGGCTCAGGCTGTATCCCCATCGCGATTCAAGAGCAAAAAAAACAGAGCTTAAGCATTGTCGCCTGTGATATTGAAGAAAAAGCACTAAACTACGCTCAAGAGAATATCACCCAAAACAAAACTCAAAATATTGAACTCCTTCAATGCGACCTCTTTGCCAAGATCGCAAATGACATAAAATTCGATCTCATCACCTCCAACCCTCCCTATGTAAGTGAATCTGAACGCCCAGAAATGGGCAAAGACGTACTTAAACACGAACCTCCATCAGCACTTTTTGCCGATCACGATGGGATGGCTATCATAGAAAGGATTGCCCAAGAGGCTCCTCAATACATGGAGCCTAAGGCCTACATTTTGATTGAAATTGGAGCTTCTCAAGGCTCTCGTTGCTTAGAACTCTTTGAAGCTTCAAACTATAGAAATGTTGAAGTCGTCAAAGATTACAGTTCTCGCGACCGCATTCTCAAAGCTCAGAGACCAGTATGAGGATACTTGTTGCAGGAAGCAGCGGCTTTATTGGCCAAGCTCTCATCAGAGAACTAAGCAAGTCCGGTCTAGAAACCCATTGCTTAGTTAGACGGCCACCGAATAGTCAAAACGAAATTCAATGGAATCCAAGCACTGGTGAACTTGAAGCCTCTTCTATTGAAGGCTTTAACGCAGTCATTCATTTAGGCGGCGCCGGTGTCGCAGATAAAATATGGACTAGCAAATACAAAGAAACTCTACTCAAAAGCCGCACAGAAAGCACTAAAACGCTCTGCCGTGCCATAGCGGAATGCAAGAATAAACCCGAAGTCTTTATTTGCTCTTCTGGCGTTAATTATTACGGCGCCAAATCTGAGCAAAAACTGACTGAAAACTCCCCTAATGGCAAGAGCTTTCTTGCTCATGTCTGTAAGGAATGGGAAGCCGCATCAGAAAGTCTCGAAGCACTCGAAATCCGTAGAGTCCTCATGAGAACTGGAGTCGTTCTTGGCCCTGGCGGGGGCATGCTAGCCAAATGCCTGCCCGTATTCAAAATGGGCTTGGGCGGGAATATTGGGATGGGCAAACGCTACTTCCCCTGGATCTCCCTCTGCGATATGGTTCAATTGATTGTTCACTGCTTAAATGACGACTCTCTACGTGGCCCTATCAACGCCTGTGCCCCCGAAATCATTAGCAATGCCACGTTCACAAAAACACTGGCCCGACATCTCGGCCGACCCAGCATCTTTCCTGTCCCCACCTTAGTTTTTAAACTCCTCCCCAAGGAGATGGCTGATGACTTATTTTTATGTGATCTAAAAATCTCTCCGCAAAAAATCCAAGCGAGCTCTTTTGAGTTCACTCATCCAACAATCAAAACTTTACTCAAGCCCAAGAAATAATGTTATTCACCCACAAGGACAAAATAGAAGTTAAGCTATTTGACGCAAACGACTATCAAGCCGAAAATAACTGCCCCATCTTACATATAAGCCTCAGAGATGGTCTCAATCCTGATGAAATGAAGAATACTCTTGAGCAAATCTTACACTCAAAAACAGAGTGGTACGTTGCCTATGGTCCCGATGCTCTATTTTGGGCTCAGCAAGCCGAAATGATTAAAATTGCGAAAATCGCAGAAGAAGTTGATTCACTCTATAATTTCTCTAGTCTCTCTTATGAAGAAGACGAGCCCATCAATCAAGCCATTCACAAGCTACTAGGCTTGAGCTCTCTTCTCAATGATAATCAAGTCTACGAAAGCTTCACAATCGTGAGCGACTCATTTGAAGAAACGAAGCGTTGTTTGGAGGCATTCGGCTTAAGCCCTCAGGACTAAGTCGTTTTAAAGCTCTTTTTTAGCCTTTTCTCCACCCACATGTATTGCCTTGACTTTATAAAAGACCTAAACTTATTCTATTAATAGGAATGAGAAGATTAAACAGGGTTTAAATGTTTCAAATATTTACAATTGCCAAACAAACTTTACGAGCCCACCTACGCTCGAAAGCCCTGCTTACAATCATCCCCGTTTTGCTTTGTCTCATTTGGATTCTTACTGCTGATACTTCGGGCGACGGCACACTCAAAAGCATGTTCTTGGTTCGCCTTGAATACTCCATCAACATGGCCGTCTTGCTTTGTGCGCTGATTACACTTTGGCTCAGTGCCTTCAACTTATCTTCCCAGGAAGTCGAATCACACCAAATTCAATTAATGCTTACGCGCCCCGTGCGAACTTCGCAAATCTGGCTGGGGAAATTCCTAGGCACACTCTGCATCTCTGCATCCTTACTTGCTCTCAGCTTTTGCTATATCACTTGGCATGTTTCAAATGACTATGAAAAACTTAAATATGAATATCTCCAAAACTCCGATCGAGTCATTGCTTGGTTTTATGAAAATTATCCTCAGGGCAAAGTCAAAGATCGCCAACTGGGAGAAATGGCCAACGAACACTTCCGCCTCTATTACTCGCTTGTTGAACCAGAAAAACAGCTGAGTAAAGAAGATTTCAAAGACGTCGATACTTTGGGCATCAACAAGGCTAACATCTTCACCAACTTAAGCTTTGCCTTAAGCAATATGCAAAAACTAGTCTCAGTAAAAACTGAACTACTTACGGCCCGAATCCATCACGATGGTGAACCCTCATTTAGACAAGCGAGTGCTGAGGAAATTTTTGATCGCAGGCTCAAACAAGGACTTACTCGCGAGAACATGCGCGACAACATGCTCCCCCTTATTCGCGATGAAATTGCTCGCTCAGAAGGCCGCATTGGCCAAAGTGATTCAAAAGAATGGACCTTCTCTGGCCTCGATACTGAGCAAGAGAAAGACATCTACCTCAAAATGCGCCTCTTCTATGGCATGGATTTAAACAGTCTCAATAAAACTGGCCAAGTTAATGTTCTCATTTCTATGTGGGAGCCCAATAAAAAAATCTGGAGCGACCCCTACCCCTGGTTAGGTCGTGGTGCTCGTTACTATCACCTTCCCATTCGTTCAGATTTTATTTCAAAAGATGGCGAAGCCAAAGTCAAAATCACCAATGCCGAACGCGGTAGAAATAACACTAATGCAGTCTTAATCCGCAAGAATGAAGGACCCTTCATCGTCATGGGTCAGTACAGCTTCAAACAATCCATGACTCAAACTTTCTTATTGTACACGGGCTTACTCGCCACCTTCACCGCCGTGGGCTGTAGTTTTGGCTTCCTATTTTCATCGAGCATGGCCATTCTTTTGGCCGGCACCTACTTCATTTTGGGATCTCTTCTCAACTCGTTTATTGCCACCGCAGCCCCACCGGGGCTCTTCGAACAAATCATTTTCTATTTCCACTTAGCCATTTCAAAAATCATTGCAGGCTTTGGCGATTTCCATAGCGGAGAATACTTAGCTCGAGGACAAATCCTTAGTTATTTTGATGCTTTAAAAATCCTCAGCATTGAAGTTCTACTAAAAATATCGGCACTGCTGGCCATCACGGTTCAGTGCGTCAAAAGAAAAGAATTTGGTAAGGTAGCAAGAAAATGAATAAAAAAACTTACCCCATATGCCTTATCGTAATGGCTTGCGCCTTGTTCATGGCCCATATCTCCATCGGTCAACTCAGCGAGCTTCGTCAGAAACACAAACTCAATGATGATGTGGTCTTGAAAGATGCTCCACCAGAAATTGTCTTCACCACTGTAGCACTGGGTAGCTTTCGTGGGCTCATGGCCAACTGGCTTTGGATTCGAAATATTAAAAACCAAGAGGAACTACGCTTCCATGAATCGTACCAAATTGCCAAACTGATTACAGTTTTACAACCTCGCTATACCACAGCAGTCAATCACCTTGCCTGGAATATGGCTTACAACATTTCTGTAACCGTTGAAGATCCTACCGAAAGGTGGCACTGGGTTCAAAGAGGCATCTCTTTAATTCGTGATGAAGCCATGCAGTACAACAATAATGACCCCGAACTCTACCACGAACTCGGATGGCTTTTCAGCCATAAAATCGACAAGAATCTCGATGATGCCAATCGCTATTATAAGATTCAATGGGCAATCGAAATGCAAAAAATTTATGGCAAGAAACCCGACTGGAAAGCCATGGATGAACTCTATACCAACCCCTTAATCCTCGGCGATAAATTAGAAAAAGCAGGTCTTCGTCAAGCCACGAGTTATTTACTCAACAATAACCTCAAACAACTCTTAGAGGATGTTGCCAATGGCCGCGATCTGCCCAAAGCTCTTCAAAAAGTCATAACAGAAGAACAACTTGAAATCTTAAGTCAATACGCCAAAGCGAGTCATGAAGCTCCTCTAGAATTTAGCACGCTACAACTAGCTCTAAGTGACATCACGCTCTTTAAAGATCACTTCATGAAAATGAATGAGAACTTAAGTGACTGGAGCAAGGTAGAAGCCTTTTATCGTCGTTCGGGAAAACTACCTCAAGCCTTCGCAGAAAGCTTCAATCAACTGCAACCAAAAACGCGATCAATCACTTTGCAATTCATTTCAAACTTCCTCAAGCGTCGTTGGTCTGAACAACACTACCGCATCATCCCATCTATTGCTCTAGAAGTCGAAAAGGAAATTAGCCCCGATCTTGATTGGCACCTACCACAAGCTCATGCCATTTATTGGGCTTGGCGAGGTAAACAATCTGGTCACACTGAACTCTCGGTCAAATGTGAACGTATGATTGTCCAAAGTCTCTACTCAGCCTTCCAAGGAGGAAAGCTTCTTGAATACCGCGATGGCGACAAACTATCTATTGATTGGACAAATAACCTCAAGCTCGCTGATGTGGTTAAAAGGTTAAATCTAGAAGCCATTAACAAGACTAAATCAAGCTCGTTCAAATCTGGCTATGGCAACTTCTTAAAAGAAGCCATTTTAGCCTTGTACATGAGAGGAGATAAGAAAAAATCCCAAGCTTACCTCAAAGAGCTCATTAAGTTTCAAAACATCAAAAATCCGCCAGACATCGATAGCTTTGTGAGTAAAATGTTTCTCGAACTCTACCAAAGCTCAGACGAAAACGAGGTTCTCTACGGCATCCATAATCTCTTACAACGCTCGATGACACTGCTGCTTTATGGCGATGAATTTGAACAAAGCTCCACACAATTTTTTCTGATGGCAAAAACCCTCCATGAAAACTATCAAACTAAAATGAAAAAGTTTAGTGAAGGTCGACAAATCCCTGCTTTTAATCGGATTTTAAATGCAAGTCGCAAAAACTTCGAGAAACGCTTCCCTCAGCACAAAGATAAGCTCCAAAAAATGATCGAATCACAACAATGATGGAACTCGAGCCGATCGCTTTCCTACACTGCAATTCCAGCGAGCTCTACGAACTCCCTAGCCAAGGCTCCCTTAGAGAACTCGAAGCAGAAATCATTTTTACTCAAGATATGTCACAGGCTATAGAAGACCTCAAAGGGATTGAGCGCCTCTGGTTGGTCTTTCACTTTCATCTAAGCGAGGGCTGGAAGCGAAAAGTCTTCCCCCCCAGAGGCGATAAAAAAATCTCTGTCTTAGCCACACGCAGCCCCCATCGCCCTAACCCCATCGGCCTCTCCTGTGTTAAACTCCTTGAAGTTAAAGGCAATACTTTAAAGATCAGTGGACACGATCTTATTGATCAAACCCCCATTTTCGATATCAAACCCTACATCCCTTTTGCCGATTCATTTGAAAATTCTGCGGCAGGTTGGTTAGACGAAGTGGAAAACCACCAACATTTTGACGTGCTTTGGGAAGACGCAGCCTATGAACAAATCCAGTGGCTGGAGCAACATTCTCAATGGCAAATCAAGCGCTTAGCGAGTCAGATCCTTTCGGCAGGTATTCGCCCCAGCCGAGACCGCATCAAAAAACTCGATGATCAAAAATTTGAACTGGCCTGTAAAAGCTGGCGTTTGCGATGTTATCAAAATGAGCAAGCCATTCACATAGATAAAATCTATTCGGGCTATGATGCCGAGACCTTAAATAGTGATACTGATTCCAAATGGCAGGACATGGGCGAGCATCGAAGTTTCACAGAAATTTTCGCTTGATTTAAAGTAACATTACCATATTAAGTGAGTGCATCATAGAGAATTTCCACTGGATGTAAAGCCTCGCGTTTTGATAGATCATTGATCTGATGGCGACAACTCGTTCCAGAAGCCACGATAAGCACTTCTTGTTTAACTTGATTAATATGGGGTATTAAACTTAAATTCGCTATTTTTTCGGACATCTCTTCATGCTCTTCTTCATAAGCAAAGGAGCCTGCCATACCGCAACAGCCTGAATCAATTAGCTTAACGCTATAATTACGCGGGATGCTTAAAGCTGTAGCTAAGGTCGATGCTTGCGCTAAAGATTTTTGAAAGCAATGCACATGCACATCGATTCGCTGAGACTTATCAGTAAACAATTGCTGAGATAAGTTTGAACTATTCTTAGCTAAAAACTCATCGAGTAAAAAAGCGTTTTTTGCCAATTTTTGCGCCTGCTTTTTCATATCACCACGCAGAATATCTATGTACTCATCGCGAAAACACAAAAGTGTCGATGGTTCAATGCCAATAAGCGGACTTTCTTCATCTACTAAACGTGAAAAAACTTCCACGTTTCTCTCTGCGCAAGCACGGCCGTGATCTAAAAAACCTTTAGAAAAAGCTGCACGACCACTCTCTTCATGATCAGGGCACATGACCACATAACCGAGTTTATTGAGTAGCTTAACGGCCTTAATTAACAGATCACTATCGTAGTTTTTACTGAGCTCATCCACAAAGAGATAAACTTTTTTTGACAAAGCTTCTTGCGGATGAGTTCGAAACCAAGACCTAAATGAATTGAGTGATAGCTGAGGTGTCGGGCGCTTTTGCGAGATTCGCAAAAACTTTTTCATCGCTGAGCTCTGATTCAAAAAATTAAACAGCCTCGGTGCATAAGCCCCTAAGTCAGCAATTTTTGCGGAATACGCAATCAGCCTCGTACGTAAGGGCACTTCTTTAACTTTGTAATATTGATATAAAAACTCTGATTTCAATTTCGCCATATCCACATTTGAAGGGCACTCTGATTTACAGCCCTTACAAGATAAGCAAGTATCAAGAACTTCTTTTATTTCTTCATGTTCAAAAGCACTTTTATCGAAAGGCTTGCGCAAGTACTCACGCAAGATATTGGCTCGTGCCCGAGTTGTGTATTTCTCCTCTTTCTCTGCCATATAAGAAGGACACATCGTGCCGCCCATGAGAGATGATTTCCGACAATCTCCTGAGCCATTACAGAACTCAGCTGCCCTTAAATAACCCTGCTCATGAGAAAAATCATACATGGTTTCGAAATCAGGGGTCAAAGTCCCTGCCTCAAAACGCAGGGCTTCATCCATTGGTGCGGTTTGCACAATCTTGCCCGGATTAAACACCCCTTGGGGATCAAAGACTTTTTTTACCCTTCCCAAGAGTTGGTAAACCTCAGACCCCAACATAGCCTCAATAAACTCCCCTCGTAAACGACCGTCCCCATGTTCACCACTCAAGGAACCACGGTATTTTTTCAGTAAGTCAACAATATCTTCGGCAATCGCTCTAAATTGGGCATGGCCCTTACTAGTTTTTAAATCAATAATAGGACGTAGATGCAACTCGCCTGAACCGGCGTGAGCATAATGGACGCAATATAAATTGTGCTCATCGAGAATTTGATTGAATTCTTTGATATACTGAGGAAGATCTTCAACCCTTACACAGGTATCTTCAATTACTGGAACTGCCTTGGCATCCCCAGGGACATTAGAAAGAAGCCCCAAGCCTGCACTTCTCAAGGCCCAAACTTTCGCGATATCCTCCTGTTTAACTAAATATATATCATTACATAAAGCAAGGCTTTTAAACTCATCCGTCAATTCTTCTATTTTGCTCTTCACCCCCTCTTCAGAGTCCGAATCCAATTCGACCATAAGCACCGCATCGGGATCACCTTTAACAAAAAAGCGCAAGTCTTTATAGAGTCGATTGCCCGCAGTACATTCCAAAATGTAGCGATCCATGAGCTCCACTGCCATGGGCTGATACTTTAAAGTTAAAACATTCGCTTCTAAAGCCTTATCAATTGAATCAAAATGCGGACATAGCAAAGCTCGAAATTTGGGAGGCAAAGGTTCTATCTCAAGGCATATCTCTGTAGCAAAAAATAAGGTCCCCTCGGAACCCGCAATCAATTTTGCCATATTAAACTTTTTGCCTTCATTGGAGAATGGATCCATCGCTGCTAAAAGATCTAAACAATACCCCGTATTACGACGATGAATTTCAGGGTAAGGATAGGCTTCCACAATCTCCGATTTATATTCACTTAAAATCGAATAAAGCTCTCTGTAAATTTCTCCTTCTAGGCTTTCCAAAGTCAATTTAGCGCTGAGCTCATCGGGGGATAGATTTTTAAAGACCACTTCTGAGCCATCGCTCAAAAAACCCTTGACTGAAATAAGCTTATCGCGAACACTTCCGTAGCGCAAGGAATTTTGACCACAAGAGTTATTCCCCAACATACCGCCAATCATCGCCCTATTTGCCGTAGAGGTGATTGGGCCGAATAAGTAGCCTAAGGACTCTAAATCTTTATTGAGTTCATTGCGTACAACACCCGGCTGAACACGTACAAAAGATTGCTCAATGTCAACTTCAATAATCTCAGTAAAATATTTTGACACATCAACTACAATACCGGAACCGACAACCTGCCCTGCCAAAGAAGTCCCTGCAGTTCGTGGAATTAAACTCAAGTTATTAGACTTTGCAAATAAAATAAGCGCCTGAAGATCTTGGGAGTCTTTTGGGAAACAAACCGCTAAAGGCATTTCTTTATAAGCGGAAGCATCCGTTGCATAAAGAGTACGTAGCGTATCATCCCAATAGAGTTCTGCCTGCAAGGACTCTTTTAACTTTGCTAACACGACGAATAAGCTCCTAAAAAATTTACCTAAAAATAGCGGGCTTCGCAAAAACAGCAACTAAGTCAAGCCGCTAAGCACGAAAAGAAAAATCACGCCCAAAGACCAAAATTGCAGATCTTCTCATCCTGATTGTTATATTTCAGTCTTTTAAAGCGTAGTGTAATAAACATGACAAGATAAAGGATTCACATGAAGTTCAGATCAAGCACAAATAAATTCGTTTTCTGCCTCGTATCCATAGGAGGCCTTTTACTCCAAGCCGATAATAGCAACGGCCTCGCACCAGAAGTCACCGACTTAAATGCCAAAGACATATCCTATACTTTGGAAAAAAAGATTCCCTACCTCGAAAAGGCTTTTATCAGTACTCAAGCTGAAGATAAAAATGATGGCATCACCGTAGGCGAGCTAGGCGTTGATGGTGGCAACAAAGAAGACATCCTTAGATTCACTCAAGAAATCATTGATAATAAGCATAATAATACTGATAGCCTACTTATTTCCTACAAAGGAAAGCTACTCTTAGAATCTTATTACAAGCGTGGACGTAGCAACTACCCTCATTACCAAATGTCGATTACCAAATCCTATACTGCCATGGCGATTGGCAGAGCCATACAACTTGGCTATATGACGATGGATGACCTTCACAAACCCGTTATTAGCTTCTTAAAAGATATTAATCAAACAAATTTAGCCGAGGGCACCAAAAAGATCACGCTGCACGAAGCCATGAGTATGCGCTCTGGTATTCGAGTGGAGAAAAAGCGTGCCCAAGAATTTATTAAAACAAATCCCCATAGCCTCAAGGGCCAGGGACAAATTCAAACATACATGGAACTCAGTAGTCCCATGAAAAATAAAAGCTTTAAATACCAAGGCTCGGACCCCTCTATGGCCATGCAAGTTTTAGAAGCCGTCGTCCCTGGTTCAGCTAAAGATTTTATCAAAAATGAGCTCCTCGCTCCTATGGGCATTAGCAACTATGCCTGGCAAGATGATTTAAGTGGTTCACCTAAATCTGCGGCTGGTTCGAGCTGGCGTTCGAGAGACATGCTCAAAATGGGTTTACTGATCATGGATCAAGGTCAATGGCAAGGGAAAGACTTAATCCCAAAAGAATTTATCGAAGTCGCCATAAGCCCCATTGACGTTAATGAACATCGTACTTACGGCTACTTTTGGTGGGGCCATCAAGCAAAAGTTGGCGACAAGAGCTACCACTGTATTTCAGGACGAGGCGCCGGTGGACAATTTATTCTCATGTTCCCTAAACTCGAACTAATTATTGTCAGTACGGCTCACAACAAGGGCATGGGATCTATGCTAAGTAAAGCACCTGAAAATATCATCCCCGCTTTTGTAAAGTAAAAACTCTTTACAAAAAAAGCCTAGTGAGAATTCACTAGGCTTTTTTCAAAGTATTGAAGATAAAGAATTAAGCTTCTTTTTTCTCTTCTTTACTTTCTTCAGCATCTTCATTAGGCTTTACTTTGTAAACACCTTTGCTCGCAAGAGCGTTGAAGATAACCGTCATTTTTTTATAGCTATCAAGAAAGCCTTCGTGAGACATAATAAGCTGCTCAACTTCTTCAGCTTTTTTTCCACCCTCAGCATCTTTATCTAACTGATAGCGGAATAAATCCATACGTACGTTACCAGAAATTGAAGCAACATTTGAAATGCCATCTACATAATTTACACTCATAATTTTTCTCCTAATTATTTTTGTTTTAAGTATAGTTCTTTATCAAATTTATAGCCCACAACTCGTTGAGAAAGGTCTCCCATAAAGAAACCTAAGCGCGCAAAAGCTACAACTTCATCATATATAGCTGAGATGTACGCAGTCTCTGAGTTAAATGCATCTGTTTGAGTATTCAAAACATCGAAAAGGCTACGACTCGATTTATCATATTGCTCGACATAACCATCTGCTGTGTATTGAGCCAATTCTTTTTGTTCCTTAAGAATAGTGACATTCCTTTTTAACTTAGAAATTTCGATCCAAGAATCTTCAACATTCTCAAAAATCTGTATTTTTACTGCATCCTTACTATTTGTCGAAGCATAAAGTCTACTGATAGAGGCTTGATAATTTCTTTTATCTTGAAAACCATTAAAGAGATTCCAGTTAGCGGTCAGTAATAAGTTATATTCTTCATTCTCGGCATCTATCCCGCTCGCATAACGATCATAAAACGCATTAGCTTCTAAGGCAACTTCAGGTGCAAATCGTGACTTGGCTCCTTGTATGCCCGCTCTTGCTTCTGTGATTTGACTACCCGCTCTCAATAAAGCAGGGTGATTTTCAGAAATACTAAAGGCATCAAAGAGACTTTCTTCCATTTTAAAATCTACTAACCTCACATCGACCAAAGTTCCTGGAGGATTTTCACCCACTAACTGTCTATAGGCAACCTTAGCCTGCTTCAGGCTGTGCTTTGCTTGAATAATGGCATTTTCTGATCTTAGCAATCTTGATTGTGCTTGAGCTAAAGACACTTTTGTTTCACGCTTCAAATCAAAGCGTTTCTTTACTTTTTCATAAAGA
Organism: Lentisphaera araneosa HTCC2155; assembly: GCF_000170755.1. Taxonomy (NCBI): domain Bacteria; kingdom Pseudomonadati; phylum Lentisphaerota; class Lentisphaeria; order Lentisphaerales; family Lentisphaeraceae; genus Lentisphaera; species Lentisphaera araneosa. The sequence goes on along the minus strand of NZ_ABCK01000008.1, from coordinate 124,806 downwards.
TCTTTATGTCGGTTAAAGTTATCTTCAGATAAAACAACCAACTTACTTTGACGTAAAATTTCTACGTAAGCTGAAATCACAGAGAAACTAATGCCTTCTCTCGTTTCATCGTAGGTATTTCTTGATTGAGATAATTGCTCATGACTTTGGTCAATTAGACTATCTCTCAAGCCTCCATCAAAAAGCACTTGACGCACCCTAGCTTGATAGAGCTCATAAATTTCATCTTCAGTCCCCTTTTGCCTTCCATTCACTGTCGTGATTCGGTCAACATTTCTTTCTGGACCAATGCTTGTACTGACGTCTAAGGTTGGCAACCAAGCTCCTTTGGAAGATTGATAAGTATATTTTGACGCATCTACAGTATATTTTTGTGTCTTGAGTTCAGGATGACTCACATGCGCCTTGTGTAGTGCGTATTGCAGAGTGTTGTTTTCATACTTCACCCCATCTTGTTGGGGATCAGTTGCCTGCTCTGCATCATCAGCAATCAGAGATGTCAAAATTGCTGTAGAGATTAAAAAGTTGTAGAATAGTTTCATCGTTCAGTAAATACCGTGCTTTGTGCATTATAAATGGGAGAGATAAAATAGTTCAAGACTGAACGTTTTCCCGTCAAAATATCTAACTGAGCCGTCATTCCTGGAATAACTTTGTTATTTTCTTCCATTAAGTAGTTCTTTTCGGTCTCAACGAGGACTTTATAGAATGGTGCACCCGTGCTTTCGTCTGTGTGAGTGTCAGCAGAAATGTGAACAAGCTCACCATCCAAGCCACCATACACAGAGTAATCGTAGGCGGTTATTTTCACGATAACAGGCATACCTTTTCTTAAGAATGCAACTTCTTGAGGAGAAACCATACCTTCTACCACAAGCTTTTCATCATCGGGAATAATCTCCAAAATTGGCTGCCCAGGACTAACGACACCACCTTCATTCCTTTGGAAAACTTCATTAATCACCCCGTCGACAGGAGATTTGATTTCAGTACGATCAACTGTATCCCGCAAGGAAGATATTTTTTCTTTCACTGCACTCAACTTTGCCTCGTAATCAGCAATACTTGATGCGATCTCATTAAACCAATCAGCTTCAAATTGACTCCGTGCTGATTCACTATCGACCAAAAGCCCCTCTAACTTAACTTTACTTTGTTTACGACTCTCTATACTCATGGTGATATCTCGCAAACGTGTCGACTCTAAAGACTGCAAGGCACTTTCCATATCCATTACCTGCCTTTCAAGACGTAGAACTTCAACCATAGAAGCGGCGCCATTTTTCTCCAAATCACGGGTCTGCTCAAGTTCTTTTCTCAATATATTTTGATTCGATTTAATCGACGTCTTCTGTGCTTCATAGATCTTTTTACGAGTTTCATATAGGCGTGTTTCTAAAGCCACCATATTTTCATTAACGGTTTTGAAGTCTTTAAATTCAGGTTCCGCTTGATTCATCTCAGCTCTCAAGCGCACAAGCGAAAGTTCTTGTTCAAAAAGCTCAACTTTTAAATGCTTGATTTTCACCTCATAACCTGATATGCGCGAAGAATACTGCTTACGACGAGCTTCAAATAAATTACTTTGGGTTTTACACAAGAGTTCATCCATTTTTAATTCATCAGAAAAATCAAGTGTAGGCAAGTTTTTATACTCTGCGTACAAACGAGTTAAATTACATTTAGTTGAACGACGGTCAGCTTCCATCTCTTTAAAAGCAGACAAATACTTACTATTATCAAGCTTAATTAATAACTCACCCTGCTTGACTGATTGACCTTCTTTCGCATTCATCTTAGAAATGATACCACCCTCTAAGTTTTGAATCGTTTGAATCTCTTTCGATGGCACGGCCTTGCCCATACCACGAGTAATAATCTCTATTTCTGAAAAATGAGACCATACAATGATAAATATAACAAAAATGCCCATAGCTCCCAAAACGAGAAAAGGAAGCTTCTTGTTTTTATGCATTATAGCAGCATTAAGATCAGAAATAAACTTCTCATCACCAGGCTGCAATTTAGCAATTTCTTTTTTATCCATTATTTCTTCCCCTTATTCTGTAAAACTTCCAACACCTTATCTCGAGGGCCATCAGCAATCATAAGTCCTTTATCTAAAACAATAATTCTATCAACGAGCTGCAGTTCACGCATTTTGTGAGTACTAAGAATAAGTGTTTTGTCTTTAGTAAACTCTTTCATTTTGGCTAAAAACTCAGCTTCAGCACCTGTATCTAAAGATGAAGTAGGTTCATCCATCAAAATTATAGGGGGGTTTTTAGCTACTGCCTGAGCAATAGCGACTAATTGGCGTTGTCCACCTGACAATTGTGAGCCACCCTCACCGACAGGTAAATCAAGACCCATGGGCTGAGAATTTAAAAGTTTATCTAAACCTGAAACCTTAACAACTTCATCAAGTTCTTCATGAGATAAATGCGGATTGGCATAAAATAAATTATCCCTTACTGAACCATCAAAAAGCTTAGCTTCTTGTGAAATGCAGGAGACAGCTTGTCTCAAATCTGCTGAATCCACTTGGCGCAAGTCGGTACCATCAACTAAAATCTTCCCTTCAGTAGGAGTATAAAGACCTAGGATTAAGCGAAGCAAAGTACTTTTACCAGAACTCACGTTACCTATTATGCCGACCTTCTCACCTTTATTAATTTTGAAAGACACATTATCAAGTGCTCTAAAAATTTGATTAGGGTAAGAGAACCCGACCTTTTCCAAAGAAATTTCACCCATAATTTCTGGTCGACTTAACAAAGAACTATCTGGATCTCTTTCTTCAGGTAAGCGCATAAAATTATCCACATTAGTGTAAGCCTTTCTAACGTATTGATAACGTACTAATAAATTTATACCTGTCACTAAAGGCCCTAAGGCACGACCGCCTAAAATAACCACCGCAACTAGCTGTCCCATCGTCATATTTTCATCACGAATCAGGTAGAAACCGCCAATAACAACAAAAATAGAAACCATATTTTGTATAATTGAGGAAATGGAAAGTGTCACGGAGCTGGCAAATTTACTTTTTCTTGAAGTTTCTGAAAGAACTCCTGTATCTTGCTCCCATTTGTACTGAAACAAAGATTGTGCATTAAGCATTCGAATTATATCGAGATTATTGACAACTTCAACTAAACGTCCTTGACGGCGAGCTCCTTCTTCCATGGATCTACCGACCAGTAGTTTTTGTAAAGGCTGTGCTAAAACATTCACAATTAATAAAACAAAAGCACAAGCGACTAAAACAAAGGTCAATTTACCTGCAATGAGATAGATAAAAAACAAAATACACAAAGCAAAAGGCAGATCAATTAGAGCGGTCAATGTCATAGACGTCATAAAATCTCTAATTGACTCAAAATCTTTAACAACACTTGCGAAGTGTCCTGCTGAGGGAGGACGATGAGTCATATTCACGCGCATTAATTTCTCGTGAATCTTTGAGGATAAAATAACTTCAACTCGTTGAGTAATCCTATCCAGAGTGGCCGAGCGAACCGTTTTAAAAATAAAATCAAATACAAATGCCCCAATCACTACCGCGCTTAACATCCATAGTGTAGACTCAGCATTATTAGGCAAAACTCTATCATAAACAGTCATAATAAAAATCGATGAGTTTAGAGCAAACATATTAATAAAAACAGATGCAACTAAAGCCCAAGCATACATTGATCTGTATTTAAAAAGAGTAGAGAAAAACCAATTCTCTTTTTCTGTTCGCGCTTCACTCTCTTGAAGGTCTTGCAGTAAAATTGCAAAACCGGATGATAATTCCGTGAGCTCATCCGCATTTAGCTTACGTTCACAATTCTCTTTAACGTCAAAAATCGTATAAGTATCTTCTTCAAAGCTTTCCAATATTACTGCCGACTGATCTTTGCAAACAATTATTAAAGGAAAGAGTGATGTAGACAGAGACTCTGGGCCTCTTCTAACAACCTCAGATTTAAAGCCCGCTCTAACTGCAGCCCTTTTAAAACTCACAACATTCAACTGCCCATCCTGTAAAGGAAGGCCGTCTTTAAGGGCATTTTCGGAATATAACCTTGAGCTTCGCTTAGCTAATAATGATAAGCATGACGCTAAATAGTCAAAATCATTTACACTCATTAATCATTCTCAATAAATTTAATATGCGCAAAGTATAGCACTCGCCTAAATGCTTACAATTTTACACAGAAAAAAGTAAGCTGATTTAAACGACAATAATCAAATGTATTTTTAGGATAACACTATTCTTAGTGTATTGCTCTTAAAGAAATACCTTATTATTTCTTTTGTGCTTTTGTGCTTTTGGCTTTGCTTTGGTAGACTTCGCTCTAGCTTTAGTCTTTTTTGCGGTAGGTGATTTCTTAGACTTCGAAGAAGTCTTTTTAGCAGAAGCTAAGTCTGAGCTATTATTTACGGTTTCTTTATTTTCAGTACGTTTATATACACCTTTTGACTCTAACACTTTAAAAAGCTGAGTGGCTTTATTATAAGTGTCTAAAAAAGCTTCTGGAGACATAACAATTAAACCTGCATCAGTTAAACTAAGTTTATCCGCTCCCTTTCCCTCATCCAAATAACGGAATAATTCAATTCTAATATTACCTGAAAGCACATTGATATCTGCAATGCCATCAACAAAATTATGTAGCCATAATGCTATCCTTAAAAACTATTAAATATAACAAAAAATGTTGCTACACTTACTAGAAGTATAGCAATACATAAAAGTGTTTTTTAGAGTTTAAAAAATCTAAACAAGACCTGAAAAGGTAAATACACCATTGTTCAAATCAGTATCAAAATCTGCAGAACCTTCGACATCTAAAGTGACAACACCGTCAGTCCACAAATCTCCTGTATTCTCCCAACCGCTAAGATCTATGGAAGATTTAACATCACCAGATATAGATGCATCGGAAGTAAAAATATCAGCATCGACTTTAACTTTTTTAGCTAAAGTTATATTTTCGAAATTGCTTACTTCAGCACCTTCTAAAAGAGATGTATTGATGAATAAATCATCATCGTCAGCGCCACCGTCTAAAGTACCTGTGAATTTTGACATACTAAAAGTCAATTCGTCTTCACCTGCACCTAAATCTAAAGTACTTGACATACTTTTGCCCGATAAGCTAACTGTATCATCACCCGACCCAAAAGTGATATCACCATCAACATTACTAATATTTGCAGAAACTTCATTATCCCCATCACCAAAATCGATAGATCCAGATAGTTCACTGCCATTCATGGTCACTAAATCTTTGTCGTCACCAAAATCAATACTACCTTCAATTTTACTAAGTTTAAGCGTTGCTTTATTTAAGCCCTCTCCAAAGTCAATAGATCCTATCAATGAGCTGGCTTTTAAATTCACTATGTCACCCTCAGTACCAAAATCAACCGTACCCGCATAGTTGCTAAGTTTAGCTTTCACAACATCCGCACCCTCACCAGTATTAATAGATGAAACATCTAAACCATTACTCACAGAAATTGATAAATTATCGGCTTCATCACCTGTATTTAACTGAGAGCTATAATTTTTTACTGTGAGATTTAGCGTATCTTCACCTTCTCCTAATTGAATTATACCTTCTGTTCTTTTAGCATTTAAGATTAATTGATCATCACCTGCACCAGTATCAATTTCACCTGTGAAGGTAGGGACTGAAACTTTAATAAGGTCTCCTTGACCAACTTCATCACCACCTAAGATACGTGCACTGGAATCAAACTGTTTTGCAGAAACTTTAATTGAGTCAATTCCAGCACCGCCATCTATTGTACCCGCTAAATTTCCCGTGAGTTTAATATTATCGTTACCCTCACCACCAAGTACATCGGCATCATACTCATTTTTAATCTTAAGTTTGATGACGTCATCACCAGATCCACCTTTAACTTGACCATCAAAACCATCAAGAGCTTTTAAACTGATGCTATCATTACCTTCATCTCCTGAAATAGAACCAGTAAAAATCCCAGAAGCCTTAACTGAAATAGCATCGTTTCCAAACTCTCCAGAAATGCTTCCATCTACCCACTGTCCCTTGACAGAAATTTGGTCGTTATCTCCACCAGTATTGATAGTACCTGCATAGTTATCAACTTTAACTGATACTGTATCATTATTGGAGTATAAATTAACAGCTTCATCAAAGCTCGACATTTTAATGCTTATTTTATCTTTACCATCAATGGTCCCACTAATGGAAGATTGAAAAGTCCCTAACTCTGTATCCGGAATTGAGATTTCTACCTTTGCATTATCATAGCGAGCCATATCACTGATTTCGCCTTCGGTGACGTAATCTTTGATCTTTATTTTGTAATTATTAGCCATTTTATATCTCTCTTTAAATTAAACTGTAATACCAGCGAAGGTCAATGTCCCGCCAGAGAATGTAATATCTAAACCTGCATTGGGATCAACTGTGATTGTGCTAGCACCCAAAGTAAAGGTATCTGCAACAGCATCCTCATAATCATTAGTACCTGTCTCAGTCCAACCTTCCAAGTCAATACTCGAACCCTCCGCACCATCAATATTTACATTCGCACCATCTAATATTGCATTGGCATCAAAGCTAACTCCTTCTTTTAATAAAATAGAGCTAACATCATCAGATATGGTTCCGGTCATTGAAGAACCTTCTTCAACAACAAGGTTTTCAACTCCTGTAATTGTCCCTTCAAAAACACCTAGATCTATAGTAAGTGAATCATTCGCACCACCCGCTAAATCAATTGCAAGGTTTTCATTAGTCGTACCTAAGAGTTCAAGGCTTTCATTTCCAGCTTGGCCAGTAATTGTAGTCAAAGCACCATCCACTGTCAGACTGTTACTTGTGCCTGTAGCCAATGTCAGAGCTTCAATATCAATAATAAGCATATCGTTAGCTGCTCCAGCAAAAGATACTGATTCATCACCTGTAGCTGTACCAACCATTTCTTCGACACCTGTAGCCGTTAAATTGGTGAGTGCAGTATCGCGTAACAACTCAACACGTTCAAAGTTTTGAATTGTGGGCGCACCACCATTACCAATAATAATCGTATCAAAGTCATCTGCACTTGTACCACCATCAGCAGTACCAGTGTAGCCCTGGCCAACAAAGACGGTATCATTACCTTCATCTGCATTAATGTCGATACCGAGGCCATTGATGTCATCATTAGTTTGTACCGTACCATCACCATTAGCAGTAAAGATGTCATCACCTCCACCTAAAGTGATAGTCCCAAATATCAAGGCGTTACCACCGACATCGAGTGTATCTGCATCATCATTGTTAGCTGGCACACCACCGCTTAAGTCAATATTATAAGTGACAGCTAGGTTTTCCACCGTACTTAATGTGAGAATTTCATCCGCTGGGTCTTGCGGAAGACCAAGACCTTCGACAGAAACGTTAACTATGCCACCAAAAATACCATCAATCTCACGGAAAGACACTGTATTATCGGAGCCGTTATCAAGCTGAATGTTTTCGACGTCCCAAATTGAGCCATTAAAATCAACGTGCTGACCACCTGACAAATCATTATCAAAAATCATTGTCTCTGCTCCAGCTGCTGTACCAAAGACTTTTGCCACAGAGTCATTACTCCAAGCATCTACCTGATTTTGACCACCTAAATTAATTGTTTCACTTGATGCTCCACCATTAATAATAACACCATTAGCGTCCCATCTGAGAGATCCGCCTCCAGCGCCTTCTTTAGCGAAGTCAACCACTTCCCAACCATCTGCTTGGAAGTTATAATCCCCATTAGGATCAATATTCTCACCAATACCTGCATCTTGAAGAATCATCACTAAGCCCGTTTCAGCATCAAAGATCATATCATCAAAACCATCATTTAAGTTGGCGGTTAAATGGTCCGTATTTAACAAACGGTCATTATTAGTCACATCGACTTCAACACCTTCACCACCAGCAATGAATACATAATCAGGAGAAGTACCCACACCGAGCCCTAGAGCTTCAACTTCGGCACGGTCACTACCATCTCTAATAACACCACCAACTAAACTAGCAGTTAAAGCATCTGCAAATGTTGTAACCAAGCCATCGTTACCAACATCATCGGCATCATTGAGCCCTGAGTCAGTACCATTGTCATGTTGAATAGGATCCAGGCTTACTTCCTGAGTCATTTCGCCAAGGTAGAGGTTCTCAACATTTCTAATTTGTGAGGTTTGAGAAACACTATCGGCACTAATAACTAAAACATCCTCTGTATAATTATTATTAAAGGTAGCCACTGAGCCATCTAGATTATAGGTATCTTCAGTAAATTGCCCCTCACCGCGCAAGTCAATCACTTCTGTGGTCATATCATCATTAAAGTTAATATAAACGAAATCGACACCTTCATCACCATTGATCTGCTCAGCCGAGTCATCGTGATTAAATCTGTCTTCCTTTTTAGACCAAGCATCGCCTGAACCATCAGTAACACCTGTTCCTAAGTTGATGTTCTCAAAGTTATTTAAAGAACCTTCATATTCATTTTGGAGCGTCAATTTACTGATGGCCGATTCACCACCGCCACCACCGCCAGAAATAGTCGCAATATTATCATTGGTAATGATATTTGTTGTATTTGCAGCTAAGCCAAGTGACGTAATATCGCTAATTGATCCAATATACTGATTTGTTAAGGTTAAATTACTGTCAAGGGCGACAAGTGGGTCGAGGTCTTTGGCTGCATATTGACCCGCAGTAAATTCAGCATCAAAACGTAGATCTGGCATAATACCAACAATCGTTGTGAGGAATTCATCATTAGTAATAACGTAATCGCCATCAATATTAAGGTTCTCAAAATCAGTAATCGTAATAGAATCTGTCACTGACTGTAAGTTTGGATCATTATAAAGGCTCACGGTTTCGTCTTCGGCATCAGAGCCTTCGATTAGTTCGAGTCCACCACCCCAAGTTGTCAGTACTGAATCATCTTGAAGTTTTACCGTTCCAACGTCGCGAATTGTACCCACATATTGCTGGGCAAACTCTACATAGGAAGCACCATTGCCAAAAATCCATTCAAGTTGATCGTCAAAGGCAATGTAATTCACATCCCCGTTCAAGGTAAGTATTTCGATATCAGTTAATGTACCAGATGAAATATCACCTGTAATCTCATCCCTACTACCAAAGTTGTTAATAAGTGTCAAGTCATCTTCAAAACCGATATTCACACCATCAGCTTGCCCCGTCACAGAAACAAGATCCGTATCAGCATCTAAAGTGTAAGTACTATCGAGAATTCGTTCGTACTCTACCGCCTCAATACCAGAGAGTGAACCATTAAAGTTATCATCAAAAATAATGGTTTGGAAATTATCATCCGAAAAGAGCTCAATTACTGAATCATCATTTTGGAAGAGATAAGTAATGGTTGTTTCATCACCATCACTATCATGGTCCCAAAGATCTTCACCAAAGAGACCGATGCGTTCAATACCAACGTAATTAAAAGCAAAGCCAGTTGCAAAATCTCCAGCTCCTGCAATAGAAGCATACTGATCAACAATCAGTGTATCTACACCAATACCGCCGTTAATATCACCTGTATAGGCTGTTGATGTTTCTGTTAGTCCTATACCGCCATCAGGCTCAGGGTCAACACCATCAAGAATACCATCATCATCGATGTCGTCATCGGCGGCATTATCGATACGCAAGCTATCATCGCCTTCACCTAAGTTAATATCACCAGTATCAAAACCCGTAAGATCTAAAGTTTCGTCACCAATCGCACTTACGACGGTAATGTCATTGGGACCTACTGAATCAGTATCAACTAATGTAATATTCGCACCATTGGCGAGTGTTACTGTATCTAAACCCGTGGATTCAACTTCAGCTTCAGAATTGATTCCCATAGTTAATTCTTTAAGGTTTGTGGAGGTGAATTGATTAAATGAACCTTCAGCAAGAACAAGGTGATTGAGTTCATCAACCGTTGCACCAGCAATACTGAAGACATCACCACTCTCAAAAATAACTTCACCGTTAGCAATTCCAGTACCTGTAATTTCTCCAATACTATCAAAACCTTCTGGAACTGTTAAGCTAAAGGCTGCGTCAGTTGATGTAATCGTAATTGTGTCACCAGAAACAACGCCTTCAAAGTTTTCAATACCTAAGCCAACGCCGACAAAGGCTGATACGTCATCTATTGAGATAAGGATATCATTATCACCAGCACCACCGTCTAGTTCGCTTACCCCTGGATCGATCACCACACCTGTTCCGAGTGTGACAATATCATCTTCTGAACCTGCATCAATATTACCTGCGTAGTTCTCACCGAGTGTAATTGTATCCTCACCTGCGCCACCCGCAATAGTCACAGTTACATCATTACCGAGCTCAAGGCTGTCATCACCAGCTCCTAAATCAATACCTGTTGCAACAATGGGAACAAAGTTAAGAGGATCAGAACCAACTTCCGGACCTTCTCCATCACCAGCATCCAGATCCGTATCGGCGTCGCCATCGACATAATCCGCAATGCCATCACCACCAGTGATAATATCGTCACCATCGAGCATTTCTACAGATATTCTCTGACCATCACTGATAACGAGTTGATCTTCCACTACAGTCATTCCAGTAATCACACCATCCATAGTTATACTGGTACCCACAGAGAAAGTGTAAGTTTGGTCAGATGGATCGTAACTATTTCCCGTACTATTTGGATCGACGAGAAGTGTCAGAGTTACATCTCCGCGTGTAAATATGTGCTCTGTACCATCGATATAGTCATTATTTTCATCTTCAGTCCAAGTACTAAGGTCAATAACTCCACCAATATCACCACTCACCGTTGCATCACTTAAGATATTTGCTGTCATTGCAACTGAGAAAGTAATAGTTTCTGCACCGCTCACTGTACCCGTGTATTCTGACACTTGTAAATTGAGCGTATCTTCACCATCGCCAAGATCAATGTCCAAGTTGTTATAAACGAGTGCACCAATTTCTGTTAAAGTTAAAGTTTCATCGCCGGCACCAGTAGTATTAATATCTGTCAGGGCTGTTTCACCAAGTCCATCATCATCTTGTGCAATGATGCTATTCACTGAATTCTCAGATAGAGTTAACCTCTCTAAGTCATGAACTTCAACATTTGTCAGGGATTCATCTACAGTTAATTGATCAATTTCTATACCATCAAAAGCGTTTACTAAAGTTAAAGCTGAAGCTCCACTTAAATTAATGTCTAAGCCATCAGCGCCATAATTGAGTGTTTCCAGAGATCCATCATCGACAATAGAACCGTCATTAGTAATTGTAAGTGTTTCAATACCAGAAGTATTGAGTACTGCATTATTGCTAACTGTTAATAACTGAACTGATGCGTCACCGCTTACTGATAAAAGATCTGCACTTGCATCTACAATTTCCGTAATGGTGTTACCAATGATATTTACTGTTTCAATTTGATCGACATTGAGAACACCTGAATCTGCGACATTCACAGTTACTTCTTCAGCCCCACCAGCACCTGTAACAAGGCTCAGTGAATTAGCGTCTGTTATAGTCACAGACTCACCGGCGCCAGCTATTGTTAAGTTTTCAAGAATATCAGTTGTATCTAAAATATCTGAACTATCTCCTGCAGAGTCAACAGTTAAATCTATAACATCGGATATAGAAATTTGCTGCTCATTATTACCAGAGAGAGTCACCGTGTGCCCGTCGAGACCCATAAGGTCACCCTCAATCGCCATTAAGTCGCCAGCATTATCAATTGTCAGTGCGGCTAAGGCAACTGTAGCATTGATAGCAACACGTTCTAGATTACTGTTATTTTCTTCGTCAGTTATTGTAAGTAAGGTCGTTCCGTTACCTACAATTGTGAGTTCTTCGAGTTCAGAAACAGCAATATCGCTTACTTCAGTATCCAATATCACAGATTCTGTACCAACGCCATTGTCACCAGTAATCGCATTAATAGCTGCAGCTCCAGATAAAGTAATTTGAGCATCACGACCTAAAGTCAAAGTCTCTAGCGTACTAATGGTCGATACATCTGTAACCGTATTTGTTACACCGTACAAACCGCCGAGTAAAGTCAATGCTTCCAATTCATCTACGTTAATATCCGCATTATGACTTTGAACCGTTACTGATTCATCGCCAAAAGAATTACCTGAAATATTTTGAAGGTTCGAAGCGTTTTCTACAATAACATTACTAGATTGGCCAATTGTTAATGAATTCAACTGGTCATTATCACTTAATGTTGCACTATTTTCAACTGTAAGGTTATGTAGGTCGCTTATAGTAATCTCAGCATCTGCAGTATTGCCTTCAATCTCCAATACCTCATCAGTTGCACCACCAACAACAGTTGTTAAAGCACTTGCATTTGTTACAGTTGTTATACCAGCTGCAATATCATTTAAGATTAATGTCTCTAACTGATCATCAGCTGCTATGTTTGCTGCAGTATCGATACTTAAACTTTCAATATTGCTAAGATCGTTGATATCACCATTGCCTTCGAGGGCAAGTGACTCAGTTCCTTCTGCATCACCAGCTATAGTAGTTAACGAACCTGCATTAATCACAGTTACATCGATATCTGAAGCTAAAGTGATTTCAGCTAAATCAGTGTCCGTTATATCATCGGTAATTGTGGCACTATTTCCAACTGTTATTGATTCGAGTTCATCAATAACTAAATCGCCATTCCCACTAATCACGAGTTCTTCGCTATCTAGGTCAGTACCAGTAACTGAGGAAATAGTTCCTTCATCTGAAATTGTCACCGTATTACCTGCACTGATGTTTAAGAGGTCAACACCTTTAGTCGTCAAGTCAGCGTTATTAATGTCAACTGATAATTCATCTGTACCAGAACCAAGGTCAATCTCAAGACCTGTATGTGCCGTACCTTCAAGAGTTAAGCTTTCATCACCTGTACCTGAAGTCACTTTAATGAGATCATTATCAATATCCAGAGTATTATCAGAACCATCCGCTAATGTGAGTTCTTCAATATCTTCGATCTCTGCCGTTAAATCACCATCTGTGATAATAACGGACTCCGTAACTTCTTTAGCGTCTTCGCCTTCGCCTTCAGTTTCTTCTCTACCAGCAATTTCTTGAACTCCAACTGCCGTAAATTGAGCTTCTTGGACACCTGCTTCTAACTGTACTTTTTCTATATTTTGAATACTACCACTCTCAAAATTATCCGTAAGGACTACGGTATCGAAATCATCACCGCCATCAATCAGACCATTGAATTTTTCACCTGCGTAAATCCTGTCATCACCAACTAAAGTCTCGACAGTTAATCCATTTGAAGATCCTGACAGGCTTAACTTATCGCCAGCCACGTCAGCATTAGTGGTAATATTAGTTATTTTATTATCTACAGCTACAGTATTAACGGTTCCAGCTAAATTTAACTCTTCTATATTTGAAACAGATGCGTCAAAATTATTAGTTATGCTAGCAGTTTGAACTTCAGTGTTTGTACCAATGAGTTCTTGGATATCTGAACCTTCTAATGTAAATATATCATCCGTTGTGACAGTAACTTTTTCAAATCCAGTGACTGTAGCACCATCAATATCACCTTTGAAAGTGATTGAGTCTTGGAGATCATTGCCGTCTTCATCTTTACCTGCGGCACCACCATCAACAGTTGCACTGTAAGTACCATCGATACTTACTGTATCAACACCGCCTCCAGTAGAAATGTCTCCAGCACTTGTATTAATCGTAATTTTATCGGCATTTGCCCCTGTACTTACTAATCCAGTTACAGTTTCGGCATTGAGAACGTTATCACCACTGCCAAGATTAACTGCACCAGTAATAGTATCAGCATTTACTGTATCGGCATCGCCACCAGCACTTATGTTACCCGTAATCGTGTCCACTGTAAGTTTATTGGCACCGGCACCTAAAGCAACATTGCCTGTAATACTAGTTACAGTTACTGTATCGGCGTCTTTACCAAGATTAATTTCGCCCGTAATAGCATCAGCTTTAAGAACATTGGCTCCATTACTTAGATCGATGTCACCAGTGTGAGATACTAAAGTAACTGTATCCAGATCACCACCAGCATCAATCGTGCCTGAACTGATGTCTTTAATATCTAATTTATTGGCACCTACACCCAGATCAATATTTGAGTTGGCTACACCCTTAATCAAGATTGTATCATCACCCGATTCTGCTTCGATGTCACCAAACATATCATTCACTGTTAGGCTATCATTGTCAGCTCCTAAATAAACATTTCCTGTAATGGTGTCGACAACATTAATTGTATCATCGCCAGTACTTGCAAGAAGATCCCCATTGAGGTTTTGTGCTGTAAAGCTATCCGCACCTTCACCTAGACTTACAGCTGCAGTTACATCTCCCGTGGAACTGATGCTGTCATCTCCTGCACCGCCATCAATCACACCATCAAAATCACCTGTAATTTCCGCTGAGTCATTACCTGTACCAAGTTCAAGCGAAACATTTTTGGCTCCTGCTTTAATGGTCACTGTATCGTTACCAACTCCGCCATCTACAGTTACTGTTGTTGCTCCAGCGACCCCAAATTCATCAGAATTTAAAAGAGCTCCAATTTCGATAGTGTCATCACCTTCGCCACCATCAATATCTCCTGTATTTGAAGTACCTACAGAGAAGGAGTCGCTACCCGTACCGCCATAGAGATCACCTGAGTTAAAGTCATCTACTGTAATGTTATCATTACCTTCATCACCGTAAATGTCACCTACGTGTAAATCGTCGGCTGTAATTGTGTCATTATCTAAGCCACCACGAATCTCACCAATATGTCCGTCATCTACAGTGATACTGTCATTGCCAGCACCGCCATCAATTTCCACATCTGCATTATCCATTGCAGCACCATTAAATGTATCGTCGCCAGCTTCTAAGTTAACTTCACCCATAAAGCTTTTGTTTTTATCTGGCCCGTTAACGGTATCATTACCATTGCCAGCATTAATAGTGATAAAGCCATTTGTATTTGCACCCACATTAAATGTATCGGCATCTTCACCAGTAGTGATAGTTGCGAAACCCTTAACACCTCCGCCAACTGTCACAACATTATTAGCATTACCAAGATCAACAAATAAGTTTTGACCAGCTTCATTGAAATGTAATTTGACTGTTTCTGCGAGATGACTACCACCGTTGGAAAGCTGATAGTCTACAAAAACGTCGTTACCTACATTATTAGCCGCATCACGCAAAGAGAGAATATTGCTAGAACCAGCCCCAAGGTTAATTTGCTCGACATCAAATAGAGATGCATTTAGACCTTCGCCATCCTCTCCAATTGTGAATGTATCGTTGTTAGTAGTACCATAAACTTTAGCGACATGATCATTGTCTACACCATCATCCCAGCTATAGAATGTGTACTCTAAGTCACCTGTAAATATATCTTCAAATAAGTAGTACTGATTCGGATCATTCATGTCGATTACGACATTGCCATCGGCTACAAAAACATAATTATCTGGATCTCCATCATTGGTAAAACCTTCACCAATACCTGAGTCTTGTACCTGGAAAACTACATTGTGTTCCCAATTGTAGAAGAAGTCATCAATACCATCACTGAACACATTGTGAACACCTGTGATAAGATTGACTAATTCATCTACATCTGAGCCATTTTCAAAAACATCAATTTCAAGCCCTTTACCACCATCAATCTTAATAATGCCATTAACATCAGCAGGATCAACATCATAAACCGACCACTCATTAAAACCATCATAAGTCAGTGCGTCTGGACTAGTGTTGTAGTCATGTTGAAAAGCAGCAAAATCTACTTCACCTTCAATATCGAGATAAATATCCTCAGCATTCTTGATTAAACTTTGTGAATCCAGACCACCAGACTTTAATACTAAACGGTCATTTTCTGGATAGCCCGGATCAAACTCATTATTCATGAGATCAATTTCATTGATGGCGATTGCGGCATCTCCATAATCAATCATGACAAAGTCATTGTGGTTATCACCATGAATAAATTCTAGTGAACCATCGTGCTTGAAAACGTGACGCGTACCGTAATTTAACAAATCATTTTCAAGTTCTGCAATATAAGCATCCTGGTCTGCTTCAATACTTAAATCTAAACCTAGGTCAGAAGCGGATTTGAGGTAGAGATTATCTGTAGCCACGCCAAACTTATCTAAAATAGCATCTTGTAAGGCTTCAATGTAGGCATCGGGATCAATATAATCTTCATAAGCTGGAAGTGTACCACCGGCATTAGTCACCTCATCTTCCATATCATCAAGGTATAAGTCGTAATCGATATAATCAGTACTAGCTGAATCAAGAACCGTATTATAATCTTCTGTCAAGCTTGGATCCGCATCTACAGCATCCCAGTATTGCTCAGCAGTCATCGCAGTACTTGCAGGATCATCTATTCCTATTCCATTTCCATACTGAACAGCCAATGCAGAGAAGTAGTCTTCATCAGAAGCAAAGTCATCACGGTTGACGTGCAAGGGTTTATCCGCAGCATTGTAAAGGCCGAAATTCGCATCCAACACTGACTGAACCATATCTTCTAAGCTTTCTTCATAAAGGACATTATCAAAATAACGTGGATCCGTTTCATCTAAATTTGCACCTTCAAATACAAGTGCAGCTATATAAGCATCGGTGTCTAAAATTTCTTTATTGATTACAGTTTCAGCTTCATTAGAGTCAAAGTTATAAACAAATTTTGGTAAAAGAACTTCACTAAAAGCAAGAACATCTAGATTATTGATTTCTGTAAAGATTACATCGTCTCTGTAGTTTTCATGATCATTTAATAATGTCACACCAGTAAAAGTCGATGAATCACTCGCATTAGCACCATTACCTGTAATCTCTGTAATGTTAATATTTTCTACAATATTAAGTGTTGAATCATTAGCTAAGTGCAATGAGCCTAATGTACCTGCTCGCCCAATATACTCATTGAGAAGAGTAATACCCGACTTTTCCCCTACAAAGAAATCGTAATCTGCATAATCATAAACATCTGACAAACCAAACTCATAACCATTGCTAAAGCTATCGATGTTTGTTAGGAAAGAATCATTTTCAATAAAGAAAGCACCTTCAATGTAAAGGTTTTCCATGTTCGTCATCTTAATAGACATTCCAGAATCACCTAAGGCAGAAGCGTCATACAAACCAACTGTTTCATCATCAGCTGAAGTAGCATTAATTTCCGAAATGGCTCCACCCCAAGTTCTGAGTAACGAACCACTTGTTTCTAGGTTAAGGGTCGCAATGTCTTTGATAACACCCACATATTCATATTTTAAGGTTACTTCATTTGAACCTGTACCCGCTAAGTACTCCATATCGGCATCGTGAACAAGGTAGTTTTCTTCACCAAGTAAACTCACAAACTCAATATTTGAAACTTCGCCCCAATTATCAATCTCTTCAGTATTTGTATCGTCATTACCAAAGTTGTTGCGAAGAGTTAAATCATCTTCAAGACCAAAACGGCCGTCAATACCTTCTACTTCGAGTAAAGCCTCATCCTGATCAATCGTGTATGTTCTTTCGTTACCTTCAAAAATAACTTTATCAATACCCTCTAACACCCCATTATAATTGTCATTGAGAATAAAGGTCTCGAAATCATCATCTGAACCAAAAATTTTTACAACGCTATCGAGATTATCAAAACGGAAACCATCTTCAGACGTGCCAAATAAACCAAAAACTTCAAAATTTGTATGATCAAAGTTTAACTGTGAACCTGCATCATCAACGATGAGTGTATCTTCACCATCTCCACCACGCAGTACACCTGTATATTGAACACTGTAATCAACAAGGCCATTTCCAACATCTGCATCTGCTCCAACTGGATTATCATCAATATCTGTGATCACATCTCCAAACTTATCTAGACCATCATCATCAATGCCGTCTCCGTCCATATCCGCGTCTTCGGCATCTTTAATACCATCATTATCAAGATCGTTGTCGGCTTCGTTATCGACACGAATAATATCATTACCAGAACCTAAATCGATAGTAAGCTCAGTATTACCTGTGAGGTCAATTGAGTCGTTGCCAGTACTACCAACTACTGTTGTAAGCGTATCATTTTTATCGGTAATCGTAACACTTGAGTTATTGCCCATTACGATAGTCTCTAAACTATCCGTAATAATTTCAGTATTTGAACTCTCACCAAGAGTTAATTCTTTCAAGCCTGTTGCATCGATATTATTGTCAGAACTAGCTGCAAGTGTCAAATTTTCTAGTTCGCTAACTACTGCTGCTGAACTCTCATCTTCTGCGACAAGATTAGCGTTTGTCAAGATAACAGTTTCTTCCTCTGGAGCCGCCGCCGCTCCTGTAATTGAGATAACTTGATTAATCGTTTCTGGTGTCGTAATTGTTTGACCTGCGCCAACGACAATTTCATTATTTATAATAGTGGAATCAAAATCGTCGAGGTTGATATCGTCATCTGTACTATCCTCGTCTGGACCAGGATTAATCTGAGCTCCTTCACCTAGCTCACCTTCGATGATAAGAGTGTTATTACCTTCTGTATCAATGATTGTGCCAGTAAAACCATCTCCGATAATGTAAACATCATCGCCTGCACCACCTTCTAATAGACCCGAAGCATTCTCGCCTACTTCGATGATATCATTACCGTCACCACCTTGAATTTCACCTTGAAAATCATCGCCAAGTCTAACTGTATCATCGTCACCGCCCATATCGATAATAGCCGCAATACTATCATCGCCTGTCAAGATATCATCGCCACCTTTTAACTGCGCATTCACCTGAGATTCTGATTCGAGGTGAATAACGTCAACATCATCAGAACCTTCTAAAGTTTCGAGTTCATCATCGACGATAATAACTGGTGTGTCATCATCATCGTCTTCGTCTTCATCATCTGGAATTGGTTCGTCACCATCCTGATTAACTCCGTTAATTTTAAAATTTTCGATATTTGTAACGTAAATATCGTTACTGAAGTCATTGGCCAATTCAACTGTTTCATCACCAATTTCTGTACCTTCAATGCGCGTAAGGTACTCGTCATTATTAATAAGAACTGTCGAGCCATTCGCAACAATAACAGTTTCGACAAATTCAATCGTACCATCAAAATCGTTTTCTATACGTACAGTCTCATCGCCTGCCTCAGTACCACTAATCTTGTCTAAATCACCACTAATATCATTAATTCTATTAATCGTATCCGCACCGAGAACAATTTCTTCAAGATCAGTAACTCGACCATCAAATGCACTTGTTAAGGTGATTTTTTCAGTACCAGACTCACCTTGAATATCATTTAGAGCTTCGTCATTATCAATGTCATAGACACCATTCTTCGCTAAACCAATACCTTCCAACTGACTAATGGAGTGAATGTACTCAAGACCAAACGTTAAGAATTCATTACCTGCACCGCCTTGAATACTCGTTAAATGTTCATCAAAGCTGATAAGCTCATTAATAGTGCCGTCTGCAAGAATTAAAGTTTCAATTTCAGCGACAGTTCCTGTGAAAGCTGAAGTAAGCGTAAGTGATTCTTCACCGAATCCACCAGCAATAAAGTTAACATCATCCTTATTGTCAATTGTTGTATCGCCGTCTATACCCACACCAATTTGTGTAAAACCAGTGGTTGAACCTTCGAAGCCTTCACCAACGACCAAGGTATTATTCCCAGAACCACCTTCGATAGTTCCAGTAAAGTTGTCTCCTACAATAATCTGATCATTACCGTCACCCGCATATATGGTGCCTGAGAAATTATCTCCAACGATAATTTTATCCTCTCCACTTCCAACATAGACCTCACCTGAAAAATTATCTGATACAATGATCGTGTCATTGCCATTACCCGAATTGATCGTTACGTCATCACCAACAACGGTAAATTTATCATCTGCTGAACCGGTAAATATTTCAATACCAGCAGAGTTACTAACATCAATTGTTTTGTTAAAGCCATCTTCATCAACTAAAATTAACTCTTCAACGTTGCTTAAAGAGATATTGCCGAGCACATCACCACTTACTAGATGAACAGAGTCAAAACCCCAACCACCATCTATCTCTATATTTTCTTCAACACCGCCCGCAAGAATAAGCAAGTCATTACCATAATCAAGCTTGACCGATTCAGGCGCACCATCACCAACAAAACGGAATACATCATCACCTTTACTACCACGAACATCACCACCATCGACAGCGAGCAGTACGTCCACACCATCAATTTTGCGATTTGTAATATTGTAATCTTTCTCTGCAAGATCTAAAGTTAATTGAGCCTCTTCAACGACGAGCAACTGAGCATCGTAGGACTGCATAAGTTCAAGCTGAGCCGTTTGGTCATTTTGTGAAATAGCCACATCTAACTCACCCTGAATAGCATCGAGAGCGTCGTTTTGTTCTTCTAGATTTGCTTGCGCCGCTTCAAGCGCCACTTGTGCCTCTTCAGGAGACATTTCGCCCTGTTCAACATAACCATCGAAAATCTTTTGGATCTTTTCGGAATCGAAGTCCACCTTTTCAACATCAGTAATCCTAACACCACCTTTAAGGGTACCTTCAATCTCAAGCGTATCTGAACCAAGACCGCCATCAATATCACCACTGAAGTTGCTACCAAATATAACAATATCGTCATCGCCAGTACCCGTCATTAATGTCCCGAAGAATGACGTAGACTGCGAGAGCACATTCACGGAATCGTTGCCGTCACCTGTATAAATTGAACCAGAAAAGAAGTCACCGCGAACATCTACTGTATCGTCACCATCACCTGTATCAAAGTAGGCATAGCTTCTAGCACCGTCAATTTGTAGTATATCGTCATCATCGCCAGTATTTATCGTACCATTGATATCTGCTCCCTTAATATGAACAAAGTCTTCACCTTCGCCAGTATCGATAGTAGCGTCTTTAGTAAAAACCGAACCCGAAGCCACAACAAAGTCATCGCCAGAACCTGTATCAACTTGGCCCGAAAAATTATTACCCCTTAACTCTATGTTATCAGAGGATGCTCCAGTAGTTATTTCACCTGAAAACTGCTGCCCAGTGACGTCTACGGAGTCCAGACCTTCATTAGTAGTAATAGTACCAGAAAAACTATCGCCAGTGATTTTCAAATCATCATTAAGCTCAGCTGTTACGATATCTTTGTCAAAAGAATCAACTTTTACGGTAATTACAGCGTTATCTCCAGCTGCGACAGTTACATCTTCAACTGTGGTCACTATTCTATTATCTTCGGCCATGTGCTAGGTTCCTAAATTAATTTAAATATTATAAACACATTAAATTACTAAGCTAGAAACCCTTGTCAATTGTTTTATCCAAGCCTAAGAGCTAAAAAACTTGCTATTTCTTTATTATTTTATATAAAAAATGTACCTCATCTGCAAAGAAATTATTTTTAATTAAAATTTAATATAAAAACCGATTTTTTTTTGAAATAGTTTTTTTTCTTCACTTAAAACCTCCATTTGAACTTAAAACAAACATTTAAAATCGACTAATATTAAATACATTTCTGTATATTAATGTCGTAATTTTAACAAAAACAGTATTATAAATGCCCTTTGAATACTGTATAGACACAAATCCCCTAGTTAGTTAATAAAAGCAATTTGACAATTTTTACGCCTAGCAGCCTGTCGGACTTCTGAAAAGATATATTGCGTATCAAGCCGATCAAATCACGTCAACATGTACATGTAATGATGAGTTTAGTCGTCTTTACAGAGCACCAAGTAATTAGCGAGTAGAAATCACCTTATCTGTATAAAAAAGAGTGCCTGAGAGCCTTTTTAGGCTCCAATAAAGAATTTTTTATCGAACGGCGACAGGCCATTGCCTTTTGTGAGTTTAAATATTCTTTTGAGGTTATAAGCGATGCTGAGTAAGTCCCACTCGAGGTTAACTTTTTCAATACCTCGCAGGAAAAATTGCCTGAACCCGAGCACTTCTTTAATTATACCAAAGGCTGGTTCCACTGTTTGTTTACGCAGCTTATAACATTCTCTCCCTCGTGTAGTTTGAAGCTTTTGGCGCATAGCTTCTTTTGGAGTTAAACCTTGAGGTGAGTATTCTAGGTCATCTCTCTTTTCTAAGTCTGCGACTGTTCGCCCGTGAGGCGTACGTTCTACATCACAATAAACTTCAGTGTTTTGGGTTTCATCGCTTTCGATTTTTGTAACAGCTCCCTCGGAGTAATAACCACTATCAGCCAAGAGTTCACTGACTTCTCTGATGGAGGAATCTATGCTATTCAAGGCTGGATCAAGCTGTAGTTTGTCATTGGGATCATTTGTTACATAGGCACCGAGAATCAACATGCTACCTTCAATATCTACCGCCGCTTGAGCGTATAGCATGCTGAAACTGATGAAGATGTCTTCATATACGACTTCTTCATCGTGAAATTTACTGCGCTTTATCGTCAGGTATATCTTGAGGAGGCTTGGGTTCACGTCCACGAGGTTTTCCGCGTTATCACGAATAGTTTGTCGTGTTTTTGTTTCTGTTCATACTCTTCTTGCTTTGCTTTCATCTTTCGGAATGACGCTCTTCGATGATTTTTCTCGCATCTTTGAGTTTAGCTATACGGGTTTCGCGTCGAGTGATTTCTTCTGGTATGCTCAAGCCTTCTTCAAGTGGTTTAGAGTCGGCCTGTTCAGCTTTTTGAGTTAACGCATCAACTTCTGCGCTAAGCAACTCAAGTAACTCACCTGATTTCTTATACGACACGGCCGAATGCTTACTTGCATTGGCCTTAATCTTTGTGCCATCTACGCTTACTCCACCCAATTTCTTAAGAACTTTTAATTCCGAAGCTAATTCTAAAACTTGAATAAATGCTTCTTTGAAAGCGACTCCATTTTCTCTGCGAAATTTACAGATAGTATCATGATCGGGATGTAAATCTGCTGCTATGTAGCGCACGGCTAGATCTGAATAAGTAGCGCATTCTATTTCTCGTGAGGAAAAACGACCCGTTGCATAACAATAGATCAATATTGAAAGCATTAAGTGAGGATGGAATTGATCGGAACCACTGCCTGTTGGATTTGTCTTGAATTTATCGACTGGCACAAGGTCCACTGCATCAATTATAAAGTGGACTATATGATCTTCGGGTATCCAGTCATTCAGACTTGGAGGTAGTAACAAAGGAGTATTTCTATCAAAGTATTTGAACCGGGATGACATAAAATAAACCTACTTGAATTAGCATTTATTCAAAATACTCCAGCTTCCTCTAATTTCACTTCTCGAGTCAGGATAAGTCCGACAGGCTGCTAGTTCATTACTCGTTAAAAAATTCATATATAAGCCTAAAAACCAACACTTAAATTATCTTAATTCATGTATATATAGTTAGAGGTAATAGAGTCAGCAGGAAATTAATATTCTGCAGCGATCGTGATCAATCATATCTTAAATTACCACGAAAACAGCTTGTTTATCATCAGACACTCTACACTAGTAGCTAAGATCTTAGACAATTATTCACAATCATCCCATAAATTTCTGAATTAGCTCATATCGCTTAATGTTTGTGCGTGTTAGCTATTATTTTCGTTGAAGGGGTTTGACGGTTTTAATTAAAACTGGACTTAATCAAACACATGCTGTCCCATAGAATGCCTTATCAAAGTTTGGTAGATACGCTTGATCTGGAACGGCTTTGATCTTTGGCGGATCACTGGCTGTCCCACAAGTTTTTAAAAGTGAAGACAAATCGAAATAGCTCCATAACACTCCCCGTATTAAAGTCGTAATTCTTGAGAAGGAATGTGGCCATTGAGATCTGAAAGCTAGAAACCTTAGTAAAACATAGGTAAGCAGAGCAGTCCAAACTTGCCATTGAATTGCATTTTTGTTATGTCCTAAAAAATCAGCTAACTTCAAGTTTTGTTTTAATTGCTTAAAAAAAACTTCAATGCCCCATCGCGATTGATAAATAGAAGCGATAGAGCTTGGTGCCCACTGTAAATTATTGCTTAGAAATTTCAGGACCTTCATTTTTCCATCAATCTCAACATTAGCGGCAACCAAACGGAGTATTTTGGGATAATGTTTTTCGGTATTCACACCATTCAGTTTAATGAGTTGATCTGATATAATATTACTTTTAGAGGATCGTTCCTCGATTATATCATAAGTCATATTGTCTTTAGAACGGGTCACCCAATTGACTCCCCGGATATCAAGATGATAAAGGTGTTTGAAATCGACATAAGCTTTATCGAACACAACGATTTCACCGTCTTTAATAGTAGCACACATCTCCTTGGCTTCTGTTGAATCGTGAGTATTAGCTTCTTTAACAATTGCATAGGAAGGTAAAAAGGTCTGAAGGTTTAATTGCATATGACATTTAGCCGCAGCTTTGCGGCGACGATGTTTAGCCCAGTTCAAACAATGCGCTACTAACTGAATTGTCGTAGAATCAACCGCATATACGGCTCTTTTGAAACGTTTTGGGAAGTTTGAATTCTGTTTATCTAAACCAAAGCTAGGAAGTTGAGACTGCAGTGAATTTAAAACTTCCCAAAACAAATCTTCCGCCATTGCTGCATCCCGTGTTCGGTTGGCATTAGAGAAAGTGTTTCTTTTGGGTGCTGTCGCACCTCTAATCTGAAATAATGCACTGGAGTGATAATGTAAACCATCACATACATCATTTAAACTTAAAGCATGAGAGAGCTGAGTATATAATAAACTTACGACGTGACTCCACGAACTAAATTTTCGGGTCTTTATTCCATGCTTCTTAGCAAGTTTATTGACTATGTGAGGTGGAATTAATTGGCAGATCTGTTTTAAGGTCGATAAATTACTCTTGTTTGGCTTCATTGTAGTTCCTTTATTTGTGGTAATCTAAAGTACTCAATGAAGTCAGACTTACTTTCAGTTAGTCCAAATTATAATTTCTTATGGGATGACTGTGACAATTATTCACTAATCATACCGCTTATTGTCTTTCGTTTATTTCTTAGTAAACTTTATGCTTCCACGCTACTAATGAGCACTACTTAGTCTTTAACCTGAATCCGTGAGCTGTTTCTGAAAAAACACCGTAAAAACAAGAAAACCTGTTGGTTTACAGTAATTTAAGTTACCACACCAAAATCACCCAACAGGTTTCTTCATGAATAAAGCATTTAAACTCGCTACTGGCAATGATTCTCTTCACAGTTTTGGTGGAATATATCTCGCCGGTCAAGTACTCCATCAAAGTGAAATAGATCAAACATTCAATACAGAGCATAAAGCAAATCATACCTTTCAGGATATAGATATCTTTAAGTCACAAATAGGTTTGCTGGATGCACTCCGACAGGTAGCTCTCGAGGACTATTAAAAAATAGCTTAAATATCCGTATGTCAATAAAAAACCCCGCCTAAAATGCTATATTGTAGTCTCTTACAAAAACAAATAGCAGGCGGAATTCATGATAAACGATACTCTTTCTCCCGAATATTTCATTGAGGAACTACAGCAAACTGTTGGGATTTTAAGCGGTCCTCTGAAGATTGCGGGACAAATCATACTTCTCCCTGAATTTGAAGCAATCAAAAAGTCGATTGAAGTTGATCAACTTCAGCTGAGTAAAGATAGAGCGGCCGCTAGAAATCGCGATTTTAAAAATAGTAACACACGAAATAATCCACCAGCGAAACTGGTGGTGGCTCTGTTTATTGCCCGTCACTTTTATGATAATTGTTACGGTGAACGAGGCTATAGTATGTTATGTGAGAATAGTTCCTTGCAACAGTTTATTGGGCGTTTGGGCATAGGAAGTTTCCCTTCACGAAATACGATCCATGAACAAATTGTTGCTCTTTCTGAGCATACGCTTAAGCTTTTTCATCAAACTATTTTGAAATGCGTTAAGGAGTGTGGACTAGATGATTTTTCAGCAGTGATTATTGATTCCACAGCCATTAAGGCCGATTCAGCATGGCCTGTCGATAGTCAACTACTAAAGAACCTTAGGGTAGTGTCCCAAATTTTCTGTAAATTCTGCTATTGCTCTACTTTAAGAGTTATGAATAGCTTCCGAGACTTCGCGAGAATGGGAACTTTCTCGTCGGAGCGAAATTGAGGAAGTTGTTTGTAACTCGGGGTAAAGAAGATGCAGAGTGGTGTTGTACCAAAACAACCCACAAGGAATTATTATGCACCACTCTACACAAGAAAACAGTAGCGTCTTATTAGAAATGATCCAACAAGTTACAGAAAACGGCGAAAGCGGAATGCTTGAAGCGATGAGAGTTTTATTAAATGAAGCGATGAAAGTGGAGAGAAGTAATTCTCTTGAAGCTGATCCATATGAACGTAATGAAAGTCGCTTGGGTTATGCTAATGGCTATAAAAATAAAACTGTAAACACTCGACTTGGAGCAATGAAGCTTAATATCCCTCAAGTCAGAGGTGAAATTGATTTTTATCCAAGTTCTTTGGAGAAAGGCTTGCGAAGTGAACGAGCTTTAATGACAGCTATGGCAGAGAGTTATATTCAGGGGACATCGACTAGAAAGGTGACTAAACTTTTAGAGAAAATGTGTGGTCTATCTGTAAGTAAATCACAGGTATCCCGTGTGGTAACTGAGCTAGATGAGAGTTTAGAAAAGTGGCGCAACCGTCCTTTAGGTAAATATTCTTATCTTTTGGTGGATGCGAGATACGAGAAGGTTAGAGTAGATAAGACTGTTCGAGATTGTGCTTTACTTATTGCCTATGGAATAGATGAATCAGGAAAACGTTCAGTCCTCGGAACAAGTGTTTCTTTAAGTGAAGCGGAAGTTCATTGGAGGAACTTTTTTCTGTCATTGAATGCTCGAGGACTCCATGGCCTCAAGATGATTACCAGTGATAGTCATTCGGGCCTAAAAGCAGCGTTAAAGACTGTATTTGGTTCTATCCCATGGCAGAGATGTCAATTTCACTTACAGCAAAATGCTGGTGCTTATGTCCCTAAGAAAGCTATGCGCTCAGAAGTAGCTCAAGATATTAGAGATATCTTTAATGCACCTTCAAAGCTTGAGGCTGAAAGGCTTTTAAAGCTTACTTGCTTAAAGTATGAAGAAAAGGCTTCACATTTATCTGAATGGATGGAATCTGCACTTCCTGAAGGCTTTTCTGTATTCGATCTCGAGCGTTCTTGTTGGACAAAACTGAGAACGACCAATATGGTTGAAAGACAGAATCGAGAAATTCTCAGGCGAACTAGAACCGTATCTATATTCCCAAATGAAGCTTCACTTCTTAGATTAGCATCCGCTATTCTTATGGAATTAGATGAAACCTGGATAGCTACAAAAAGAGTTTATCTATCTGTTTAACTAAAATTGGTCAACACCAATTTACAGAAACAACGGGACTCTATCAACCTTAGTTGTAAAATTATGAAAAACATCCATGAAGTCCATGATCAGCTTCCGTGTGTTGAGCGTAGGAAAACTCCTCTCAAGCGCCTACAGAATTACTGTGATGACATGAGTAAATTAAACTTCGAAATTTCGATGTTCAAAGGAAAGAAAGGAGCAAAGAAAATGAGGCGAAACTCTTATACACAAGAGCTTTTGCCTAGATGTCGAAAATTCATAACTCGCTTGGAGAAGGTGCTTCCTAAAATCAAACAACACTGTGGCAGTATAAATGCTCTGACTATTGATGAATCACTATCCCGTTTCACAGATAAGGTTTTGATGGTTGAACATCGCTTCAATATGGCTCCAGAGGACTACGATACGAAGACGGCACGGAAAATATACAGCATGAGTGATGACGATGCGGCCTTTATCAAAAAAGGCGGTCGTGAAACCGTGTTTGGTTACCGACCAAATTTTGCCTTTAGCGCCAATGGTTTCCTGACATCTTTTACTCTAGAATCTGGAAACACCAGTGATAGTAAGGCCTTTACGAATTGCCTTGTGGAAAATGAAAAGATGACCGGCGAGACGGCTATGATGATCAGTGTTAACGACGGGTATAGCTCGGCCGCGAATTTGGATTACGCCCTAGAAAAGGGGGCGGAATTAGTCAGTATCAGTGGTTCAAAGGGAAAGAAGCTCCTTGGAGAAGCAATTTATGAGACTGAAAACTACCAGCTGGCAAGAAATATCCGATCTATTTCTGAAGCTGGAATTTCAAAGCTGAAGAATTACCATAACCTTGAGAGATTTACAGTTTGTGGTTTAAAGAGGGTTCGTCAAGAAACGCTAATAAGTGCCATAGGGTTCAATTTAGAGAAGCTCTGCCAGCTACTGTGTCAAATAGAGATCAGTGTCGCTGCATAAATGTCGGAGTGCATCTTGCTGGCTCAAGGTCGTGAGCGCTACACAGACATAAATCAGTTTCGTGAAAATGAAGTCTTTAGCAAATCGCTTGGATTAAATAGTGTGCCCTCAGAGGAACGACTTCGCCAACGCCTGGAAACGATGCCATCCAAGCATAAAAGCCTTTTGAAGCAAGCGAATACAAAGCTTCTTAAAAAGCAGTCGGTAGGTCAAATTTCAAAAGGTGGCATGGATTTCATTCCACTTGATATGGACGTTTCACCCATGGATAATTCCGGTAGTCAAAAAGAGCATGTATGCTGGACATACAAAAACCACGATGGTTTTTCTCCCATGTTTGCTTATATCGGAACTCAGGGTTTTATGCTCAATCAGGAATTACGACCAGGATCACAGCACGCACAGAAAGGAATGCCGCAGTTTTTAGACGAGAGTTTTACTATGGTCAAAGAACTTAATCTTAATCACCCAGTTCTACTTCGCTTAGATTCTGCTCATGATGCTGAAATTAACTTTGATCACCTACCAGAAGACCACTACTTTTTGATAAAACGAAACCTTCGAAAAGAAGATAAAGTTCAGTGGCTTGCTAATGCGCGACGCCTTGGCCGTCAACTCAAATCGCGTGATGGCAAGAATATATTGGTGGGAGAAGTTCATCATAAGTCTCCGGGCAACAATGAAAAACGTAGCGCGATTCCTTTAATCTTTAAGGTTACAGAGCGATTGGAAGATCAAGACGGCAATAAGCTCTTAATACCTGAGATAGAAGTTGAAACATATTGGACAAACCTCCCTTTAGAAGCTGAAGATGTAATTGATCTCTACCATGATCACGGAACCAGCGAACAGTATCATAGCGAACTCAAAACCGATATGAATGTGGAACGCCTACCTTCGGGCAAATTCGTGGCAAACCAGTTTTTTCTGCACTGCGCCATGCTCGCCTTTAATATTCTCAGAGTTATCGGTACTCACCTAATCAAGAATAAACCGTTGGTTCCTGTAAAAATTAAAGGCCAACGACGACGTTTACGTTGCGTGATACGGGATCTAATTTTGATAGCCTGTAAGCACGTAAAACATTCAGGAGACGAGTTCCTTAAATTTGGACGACATTGCCCTTGGTTTAAACTCTATCAAAAAATTTCTTTTAGTCTTTAAAGCTGCCCAAATATCACTCTCAGGAAGTTCTGATTACAGAGCTTTTACTTCCCTGTACTCAAATTACGGCAATTTGTCTTGGTGCACGCTAGTTTTTGAGGTTTCCGTGGTCCATATACATCACTGTCATCATAAGGTATAGAAATTTTTCATAATACAGGCTTAAATACTCCTCAAATTAACCAATTACAGCTTTTTGAGGTAGTTCACAAATCTTTGTCACGAATTCAGGTTAGTGTGTACTTTCCTTTTGGCATAACTGCATTCCTTATTAGGCTTTGTTTATAAAATAATTTAAAAAAATAATACAGTACACTGTATAAATAATATTTTATTTAGGCAACAGGCCGTCTTTTCAAATGCCCCAAATTAATGATTTCTTAATATTAGATTGAACACAAACGGCATTCTAATTATTTAAAATACTGATTTAAAACAACCCCCCACCCTTAACTGCTTTTTTCGCGTCGACCAACAACACCAAGATCCCAAACCAAGGCTTTAATCACTGAAAAATGAATTAAACATTTCATAAAAAAAAATATGGTCATTACTCTAAATAAGATTATTGTACATTTTAGATAAAAACACATCGAAATCTAATAAAATATAACGACACAAAAGGCACCTAACTTTATGCATATAAAAAAAATTCTTATCACTGGTGTAGCAGGATTCATTGGCTTTCATCTAGCCAAAAAATTAATTGAACTAGATTTTGAGGTAGTCGGAATCGACAATTTAAACGATTATTATGATGTCAACTTAAAACTAAGCAGACTTCAAGAACTCGGGATTGCAAAAAAACAGCACACCAGCACAAAACACCGAAACTTCACGTTCAAAAAAATCGCATTACAAGACAAAGACAGCCTCGATAAATTATTCAGAGATGAAGATTTCGATGCCGTATGCAACCTCGCAGCTCAGGCCGGAGTTCGATACAGTATAGAAAACCCAAATGAATACATTCAAAGCAACCTAGTTGGCTTTGGCAATCTTCTTGAAGCCTGCAGACACTTCAACATCAAACATTTAGTCTACGCTAGCAGCTCATCATTTTATGGGCTAAACAGCCTCAGCCCCTTTTCTGAATCTCACACAACTGATCACCCCGTCAGCCTCTATGCAGCCACTAAGAAATCAAACGAAATGATGGCACATAGTTACTCACACCTCTACGACCTGCCAACGACCGGCCTACGTTTCTTCACAGTCTATGGCCCCTGGGGTCGCCCGGACATGGCACTTTTCTTGTTTACTGATGCCATATTAAATAACAGAGAAATTAAAGTTTTTAATAATGGGGAAATGTCACGCGACTTCACCTATATCGACGACATCGTCGATGGAATTTATAAAGCCCTACTTTCACCGCCAAAAAGAACTCAAGAAGATAAGTTGCGCACAGATAACTCATCCGCACCCTATGAGCTTTACAACATAGGTAATAATAGCCCCGTCCCCCTCATGGACTTCATCAGGGCTATCGAAAAATCCACTGGTATAGAAGCTAAAAAGAATTACATGCCACTTCAGCCAGGCGATGTGGTTTCGACGCACGCTGATTGCACAAAAATTATCCAAAATTTGCATTATTCACCTTCCACAAGCCTCCAAAAAGGTGTAGATCAATTTGTTCAATGGTACAAAAATTATTATAATTACTAGGCTTATGAAAGTATTATTTTTAGTTCAGGAACAACAAAGATCAATTTTTGACACATGGTATGAAGCCATAGCAAATGGTCTCGATGAATGTGACCTCGTACGCGTTAATTCAGATGAACAAAAGAGGCTTAAAAAATTTGTTAAAAGTAGGAATATCGACTTTTCTACCTATGATCGAGTCATCTTATTCCTTCGATACAAAAAAATGATGCGACAAGTCAATTACATCCAGAGCATTCCGAATTTAGTTATCATTGAACTCGATGCTTTCCAAAATTACTGTGAAAGTAAATACAATGGACGCTTTACCAAATACTTTAATCAAATCCCATGGGCTCGAGTTCTTTGTACAGGGAAAGGCCACACACAAACCCTCTGTGACGAGGGTTTTGATGTCCATTTTGTCGGCAAAGCCTATGACCATAAACTCCTCAAGAACCTCAAGCTAAACCGCGATATCGAACTCGGATTTTTAGGAAGCCTGCAAACGGGAGTTTATAAACACAGAAAGCAATTCCTAGAAGATCTCGCTAAAAAAGAAGAGGTCCTCATTCATCGTACAAGTTCTGGCGAAGAGTACCTACAGATGCTCAATCGCATCAAATTCTTTATTAGTGCCGACATACCTTTCAAAGAATACATGATTAAAAACTTTGAAGCCATGGCTTGTGGCTGCGTTCTCTTTACTTGGAATAATGGCGAAGTCGAAAATCAACAACTTGGTTTTGTCGATATGGAAAATGTCGTTTTATACAAGGACATGGATGAATTAATTGAGAAAATCAATATCCTTAGAAATAATGAAAAATTATCTAAAATTATCGCCGAGAACGGCCAGAAACTCGTCGAAGACAATCATACTTGGCAAGATTCAGCCAACAAAATTATCGAAGCGCTACAAGCCCCCTTAAGAACTAAAGTTCAAAAGAAGCATTGCCTTGGCCTCTTCTCCACTTATCAAGTAAAAAACAACTAAACGATTTTAATGCTCAAAATTAAACACACATTCCTTAAGTGGCGCCTAAAAAACAAATGGCGTAAGCGACTTAAACGAAAATCTATCATAACGCTAAGAATAGAGAACCTCAATCAATTCTTTAAATACCTTGACGATCGTAAGATTCGCTATAGCTCATTGCGCTGGCCCGAATCTGTTCCCTACGACATTGATTTAGCTCTATATAGCAACAAGGAAATTGATGAGACATTTGGTGACATCGATCTTTTACTCGAACTAAAGGATGTAATGACTTTACTCGACATCTGTAGTGTCAGAAAAAAAGGTATTAAAATCGATTTATATTCCTTATATGGATCTAAAGGCATGCATATGCGAGGTCTCCCCTATTTCCCCCCAAACAAGGGCTTGGAATTACTCTCCAACTCATCAAAAGAACAAGGGTTTTCATGCCCTTCTGGTCTCCTCTACATAAAATCACTTGTCTATCATCTAACTTATCAAAAAGCTTTAGAATCGGGCATACCATCTGGAGTAAAAGGTATCGCCACTAAGCAAAAACCAAAAAAAGACTACCTCCAACTCCTAAAAGATGAGTCAAAAAAGAACAAGGTTCAGCTCCCTGATGAAATAAATCTACAAAGCCTCCATCATTGGCTACAAGAACACTCCTGGTCGATCCCTTTAGATTTACTCCCCCGTTGGCCTAAAAAATCCCTGTTTATATCTAAACTGAAAGCCGATTTTTTCGTGAAATATGAGCAACTTGACAAGCAATATCCCTATATAATCGTCTACGTTCTTCGCGGAGACTTAAGCAAATTCCCAGCTGAGCAGCAGCTTATCGAGCAAAAACTTTCGAGTAAGTTTGAATTAATTGAAGCAGGGGAATTAAGCCCCCAGCAACAAGAACGAGCCATGGCTAATTTAAGAGGCGGGAATTGGCTTTCTATCAAAACACATAAAATCTTAAAACCCTACAAATACCTTGTTTATTACGATAAATCCCCAGAGCTCGAAATCGATCCAGTATTAAAATCGAAACATCCAGAAATTGTTAATAATAATATCTTCATAAAACATGAAATAAGAAAAAGCATTAAGCTAAATACTGGTATTGATAATGCCATTCACAGCAGTGATAATGCTACAGAGGCTTTTTACATGTACGAATATTTAAGCAGTCAATCAACTGAGTCTTTAACAGAATCTATAGATGCATTAAAAAATGAATAAACTCTGGCATGACCTGAAGCAATTAGCTAAGCATGAACATCGTAGTTTTTCCCGTTCTACTTTATCTTTTTCAGACGAGCTTTCAATTAATCAGATATCAAAGATTATACAAGAGGCAAAATTACTGGGTTGTGACGTCAGCTCAAAAAATCTATCTGATGTCTTTATTTTCAATGATTTTGTAGTAAAATACGAACGAAAACGTTTTAAGCGTCGATTTAAAGAAAGTAAACTAAACCTCAACAATCCCTCCAAAGGTAACGAAGGTTTTTTTGGTGAAGTTTACAATACTTTAGTCGCCAAAAACCAAGAATTGCCCAGCCACGATGTCTTGGCTCTTCAATTCAATCATCTCTCTTTAAAAAGTGTTATAATTTACAGAAAATCACTCTACAAATCAGCCATTGAATATATAAAAGAGAATCCCAGTAATATTGAAAAAATATTACATAACACTTTTGATTTTATGTATGACTCTTTAAACTCTAAAATATATCACGGCGACACCAACACCAGCAACATTTTCCTAGCACCTGACTTTAAATCTGGGCATTTCATTGACCTTGAGTTAGCAGTCCCCCTAAGGTATAATCAGGAAAAAGCTCTATGTATTCAAATTTCAAATATGCGAAATCGGCTATTAGTTGATCTAATTAGTGAAGAAGATTTTCAAAATGTCACTACACAATATTTAAACAACAAATTTGATAAGCAAGAATTAATAGCGCTTTTTAATCATTACTATAAATTAAAGCTCAATAGCGAAGAACGCTTCAAGAAAATTCGCCTTATAACTAATAAAGGTAGCTCCAAGCTCACTATATAGCAATATGATTATTTTAGCATTTCAATGTAATTAAAAGCTTCTTGGACACTTAAATCTAACTCTAAATCAGTCTTGTCTAAACAATCACTTTTAAATTTATCGCTATAATGCTTTTTCCAATTAGTACTTATGCCTTTGTAGTGTAAAAAATAGGCTTGACTCGGATCGACCGCGGGGATTTTCACATTATTCTTAGAAAGAAAACGTGTAAAACCACTTCTTTGCTTATTGAAGTAATGTACACTCATAAGCCCTTCTAAGGCACTATCAAAGACATATTTATACGCAGAACCATGCACATGCTTCTCGCGATAGACATAGTCCTTGAATGAGCTTTCTTGCGGTAGACTTGGATCATAATTCACCACATAACTATCAAAACGCATATAAGGTGATGAAAGAATTTTTTTCTTAAATTCATCACTCTTACAAACGAGTAATTCATCTATGTCAAAATTAAAAATCTTGCATTCACCACCAAATTTTAATTTAAAATGATTGAGCGCTCCCATCTGGGCATATTTATTGGCATGCTTGTAAAAAATACCATAGGGAAAAGGCCAATCAATAACTTTGGCCAATCCAGCTAATTCATCTTTTAAGGGGGTAGGATAAGTAGACGCATTATCATAAATGACAATATTTTTTACACCAAACTCATTAGTGTAATATGAAATCCAATCCTTAATCCATTGCACATTATTATCTTTTTGGATACAAATGAGTGTTGGTCCTTTAGGCCTATCAATCGCTTCCAAGTTTACCGAATAAATCTGATTTCCAATGTGAATTTCATATTGGCATGGAAACTGTAGCTCGTCAGCTAATTTGGCTTCCAAAACAGCTATTTTCTTTTCATTAAATTTATATTTAAAAGGGATTATTTTGTTCCCAACTTTCAATGTAATGGGAGAGAACTCAGCTTCTAAGTTAAGTAAGGGTGGCCCAATCGCGATAATTTTCTGAATCTGATACAACGGATCACCCCGTGAGTCTCTATGCCGCCACTAAGAAATCAAACGAAATGATGGCACATAGTTACTCACACCTCTACGACCTGCCAACGACCGGCCTACGTTTCTTCACAGTCTATGGCCCCTGGGGTCGCCCGGATATGGCACTTTTCTTGTTTACTGATGCCATATTAAATAACAGAGAAATTAAAGTTTTTAATAATGGGGAAATGTCACGCGACTTCACTTATATCGACGATATCGTCGATGGCATTTACAAAGCCCTCATCTCCCCTCCTAAAAGAAGGCAGCTAGAAAAACTGAGTACTGATAGCTCTTCTGCACCTTACGAAATTTATAACATAGGCAATAATAGCCCCGTACCGCTGATGAATTTCATTAAGGCCATTGAGAACGCTACTGGCAAAGAAGCCAAAAAGAACTTTTTGCCACTTCAGCCAGGGGATGTGGTTTCGACGCACGCTGATTGCACAAAAATTATCCAAAATTTGCATTATTCACCTTCCACAAGCCTCCAAACAGGTGTAGATCAATTAGTCCAATGGTATAAACAACATTATAAGAAGTAAGATCATGAAAGTTTTATTACTCGTCCAGGAACAACAGCGCTCCATCTTCGATACATGGTACAATGCAATTGCTGATGGACTCGAAAAATGTGATATAATTAGAGTCTCTTCTGACGATCAACAAAGACTCAAAACATTTATAAAAAAATCTTCCATCAAGCTCGAACAATACGATCGAGTCATCTTATTTCTTCGATACAAAAAAATGATGAGACAAGTCAATTTCATCCAAACAATACCTAACTTAACTATCATTGAATTAGATGCCTGTCAGAACTACTGTGAGAGTAAATACAACGGAAGATTCTCTGCATATTTCAAGCAAGTCCCATGGGTTCGCATACTTTGCACAGGAAAAGAACTTGCCCATAGACTGCAATACGAAGGTTTTGATGCTCATTTCTTCTCAAAAGCTTACGACAACCAATTACTACATAACTTAAATCAAACAAGAGATATAGAGCTAGCTTTTGTCGGAAGCTTACAGACAGGTGTATACAAATATCGTAAAGCATTTTTAGAAAATTTAGCTAGCAAAGAAGACTTAACCATCATTAATGACAAAACCAGGAAACGATTATTTACAAACTCTAAATAGAATTAAATATTTCGTTAGCGCGGACATTCCCTTTGGGGAATACATGATAAAGAATTTCGAAGCTATGGCTTGTGGCTGTACCCTTTTCACCTGGGACCAAGGAAAAATCGAAAATGACGCCGTAGGCTTTGTCGATATGCACAATGTAGTTTTATATAAATCAATGGATGAATTGATTGAAAAACTTACTATCTTAAGAAATGATGACTCACTTACTAAGAAAATTGCCTTAAATGGTCAGGTCTTGGTTCAGCATTCACACACCTGGTCACATGCGGCTAAAACAATCACCCAACTCATCGAACCTCCTCTAAGAGAAAAAACTTGTATCAAAAGCCTATTTGGACTTAAAAAAAACTACAAACTCAAAAAGTAAATGTTATCCTTTATAAAAATATATCATCACTGGAAACTTAGACGGAAATGGCGTAAAAAGGCTAAAAACAGGTCCACTATAAGCCTTAAAATACAATCTGTTGAAAAGTTTTTTTCAGAACTTGAAAAAATGAACATAGCTTACTGCTGTCTCCGTTGGCCTGACGAAGTCCCCTTTAATATTAACTTAAAATCAATGAGTAACGAAGTAATTGATCAAACATTCGGAGATATTGATTTATTAATTGATTTAAAGAATTTTGATAAACTCATTCCGCTTAGTAATCCAAGTCGAAAAGGCATTAAGGTAGACGTCTACTCATCGAGAGGAAGCAAAGGCATGAGCTTCAGAGGTATCCCTTACTTCCCCCCGAACAAGAGTTATGAAATACTTAAGGCGGCAAATAAAAATCGCTATAGCTTCTACACTTTAGAAGGTGCAACCTACATAAAAGCCCTCGTATATCATTTAACCTACCAAAAAGCTTTAAACTCCGGGATCCCAAGTGGCGTAGATTCTATAATGAGTATCACTAACCCAAAAAGAAACTATCAAAAATCCCTCTTATCAGAAGCTCATAAGCACCAAGTTAAATTACCTGACACTATAACTTTAAAATCCTTACACAAATGGCTTAAAGATGAAAATTGGGCAATACCATATGACCTTATTCCACGCTGGCCTATAAAGTGCCCATTTATTGATTTTCTTCAAAAAAATGATGCGCGAGCCTATAAAGAATATACCGTTAAATACCCAAATCTAATTGTTTACATATTAAGAGGTGAATTAAAAAATCACCCTGTGGAAAAAGCGATTGAGAAGAAATTAGAAT
The DNA here is from genome assembly GCF_000170755.1 of Lentisphaera araneosa HTCC2155. Classification (NCBI taxonomy): domain Bacteria; kingdom Pseudomonadati; phylum Lentisphaerota; class Lentisphaeria; order Lentisphaerales; family Lentisphaeraceae; genus Lentisphaera; species Lentisphaera araneosa. The sequence goes on along the minus strand of NZ_ABCK01000008.1, from coordinate 87,190 downwards.
CAAAGTTCACTTTATTAAAAAAAGCCGAAATGACTAAACCACAAGTTGATAGATGTATATCTAATATTCGTGGAGGCAATTGGCTCTCAAAGGATAATTCACACTTTGTCGCCCCTTATAAATACCTCATCTATTACGACAAGAACCCTGATCCATCTATCAATGAAAGCCTCCAAAGCAAATACCCCGAAGTCTGTAATAATAATATTTTCTTAAAACATGAGATAAGACAGGAAATCAAAAAACAAACCTCTATAGACAACGCAATCCATAGTAGCGATAATGCATTAGAAGCATTTCATATGTACTCATCACTATTCAGCTTTGACAAAATTGAAGATTTGACTAATCAATTAAACAAAATTATCCATGAATAAGCTTTGGTCTGATTTAGTCCATAGGTCCACGAGTTATCATAAGCGACGCTTTACGACTACCCTTTCATTTACAAAGATAATGACACCTTTAGTTATCCTGCATGAAATACAAAAACTTAAAACATCGGGAAAAGATTGTAGTTCAAATAAATTCTGTAAGGTCCTAATCAATGATCAATTTGTAGTTAAAACTGATATAAAACTGCTTAAAAAACGTTTCAAAGAGACTCACTTGAATTTAAAGTCGACTCACAAAGGTCACGTTGGTATTTTAGGAGAAGCCCTAAATACTCTTATTGCCAAAGATTTAAACTTCCCCGGTCATATACTACTTGGACTTAGTTATCATCACATAAAATGTGAAACATCACTTTTATTTAAAAAATTAGATAAGCAACCTATCATAGAATCAATAAAACTCACTCACACAGATTCTGAGAAGATACTTTTAAAATGTTTTTCTTTTTTAGATAAAAGCCTTGAAAAAAAATTTTTCCACGGAGACACTAACCTTGGCAACATCTTTTTAAATGATGACTTATCATCAGGTTACTTCATAGATTTTGAATTGGCAATGCCCTTTAAATGCGACCACAATACCGCACTTACAATTCAAATAGCCAATATGAGGACCTCCCTTCTCGACAACATTATAAGTAGAGATGATTTCCACCTACTAGCAAAAAAATACATGAAAAGAAAACACCCATTTTTTAGAGATTTTGAACCTTTATTCAAGTTATTTTATAAAGTGAAATTAAATAAAGACTTACGTAAAAAACGTATTAATATAATAAGCGGTAGAGAACTAAACAACTAAGTAGATCAAGCTATAAAAACTCGTAAGAAAAATTATTAAAATCGTCTTTAAAACGTTCATTAATTAAATCAATATTCCTTCTCGACAAATTTAAATCTTTAGAATTTGATGAGTTGACATGTGGTATATTAGGCACATCAATTTTATTCTGAACCTTTGTCCACGAATGATTCATATTCTCTAATTTACCAATAAAATCAGGCACTAGAACCCCTTGATCATCACACAAAAACCACGACTGGGACCTAAAGTGCCTATCTGCCATTTCGTCTGGAGTGGCACATACTATATCGACAAATTCATCAAAACTGGTCTCCATACTCATCCCCCAATGGGAAAATATACAATCACCATTTGGTTGATTGCCAATTTTATTTTTCCAACAGGAAAAGATTCGTTTATAGGGGTTTCTTACAAATGAAAAAATAAAAGCTTGAGAGAACTCTTTGGAAATTTTTGATTGCTTAAGTCTTGTAACATGCCCCTCCACTAAAGAAGGCAAATTCTCTTTTGTAACGTCAACTACATCGACACCGCTAATATAGGACGTTAAAGTTCTTCTTATAGATCTAGAAGCATTTTTGGGGATTGAAATGAAAACTACTTTTCCTTCATTTAAAGACCAAACTTCAGGCTTATATCTTTTTAACTTTAAATTTTTTCTGACTTTCTCAAACATGCTAACGCCTATATTTCTAAAAATATCAATAGTCAAAGTATAGCAGAACTCCTAAATAAACACAGTGCACTCGCTTAAGAAGTCGTGAAAATTAGATAGTATAAACACACGGATTATCACATGAAACGTCGTCAATAAAAACCAGAAGAGCGTCACAAACACCAAAAGCGTTGTACAGCTCAAACAGATCACCAGTAATTTAGATCTGATCTACTAAGACTACCATTTTTTTGTTAGTAAATACTTCTTTAAGTACACCCAATTCAGTAAAAATGCTGGGTGTAATTTAATCGCTTCACGGTAGTAGGCTTTCGCTTTTTCAACCTCTCCCTGACGGCGCAGTGATCTAAACATGGATAAGGCCCTTTTAGCTTTGTACATATCCCGGTACTTGAATAAATTTGCAGGTAAAACTTTCTCATCAAAGAGAACATCCACGGACTCATAAGAACTCGAAAGTAAACGATCTAAATCATGACGCATTGAAGCGCTGTGCTTGTACATTTTCGTTAAAACTAAGTCAAAGTAGAGACAATCATAATTAGCGATTACTTGTGCAAAAAAGGGTATATCTTCGCTGAGCTTGAGCTCTTTGACAAATTGAGTTTTCTGAAAAACATCAGCTTTGATCATTGTTGCGGAGGGAATAATCGCCAATTTATTGAGAATAAAGGCTTTGAAATTCTTTTCACGAGTAACGGAAAACTGTACTTTGGAAGATTTCTTTGGAAAGCGATCCACAAAGATGCTTTCATGACGAAAACAGATTAGTCCAAAATTTTCATTATTGGGGAGCAATTCTAAGGCTCGAGTTAGGACATCTTTTCCAAGTTCATCATCCGCGTCGAGAAAGAGCAAGTACTCACCCTGAGCAATCTTAGCTCCTTTGTTTCGAGCGGCTGCCAAACCCATATTTTTTCACGATTAACCAGTTAAGAGTGTAAAACTTGATATAGCTATCTTTTAGTAGCATATTAATTACATCTAATAAGGAGATGTATTATGCCTAAGAATAAAATTCAGTTTCAAGTTGGAGTTAGTTTTCCAGAATTCATCAAAACTTTTGGAACCGAGGATCAATGTAGTGCTTACTTGGAAAGCTGTAAGTGGCCTAATGGTTTTAAATGTGAGACATGCGATAGTGATAAGTATTACCGCTATGAATCTGGAAGCCGCACCATCTTTCAATGTAAATCCTGCCGTAAAAACCATCGTTTAACAGCGGGCACTTTATTTCATCGTACGAAAGTTCCTCTACAGAAGTGGTTCTTAGCTCTGCATCAAATAAGCCAATCAAAGAACAGTGTTTCAGCATTAGAATTACACCGCCATATTGATGTGAATTATAAAACTGCCTGGTTAATAAAGCAGAAAATCATGCAGATGATGTATGAGCAAGACAGTAAGTATAAACTTAAAGGTTTGGTTGAAATAGACGATGCTTACCTAGGTGGTCGACTGGAAGGAGGTAAACGAGGTAGAGGTTCAGAAAACAAATCTCCATTTATAGCGGCTGTGGAAACTAACGAAAATCGAAATCCAGTTTTTGTTAAACTGAATCCTGTATCAAGTTTTTCTTATGAAGTGATTAAACAATGGGCTATAGATAATCTTGAGGAGAACTGTGATACAATTTCAGACGGACTTAGAGGCTTCAGCGCCTTAAAAGAAGTAAGTAATCATAACGTTTTAGTTACTAGTAAAGCAAAGAAAGAAGAAATCGAAAGTACTTTTAAATGGGTGAATACCATTCTGAGTAATGTAAAAACTTCTATTTCTGGAACATTTCATTCACTAAAATTCGAGAAATACGGTTTCAGGTATCTTGCTGATTTACAGTTTAGGCTCAACAGAAGATTTGACCTCAGAAAAATGTTTTTTGGACTGATTTCCAAAGCTATGACTACATCGCAAAAACCTGTAGATTACCTTAATGCATCGTTAACTGATAGTACGCTTAGCCAATAGTACTCACGGTCAAACGTGATCTACAAAATTTGGCAAAGAAATGGCAATAACCTAAATTGTAATTCCACAAAACAAAAAAGGATATTGCCATGAAAATGTATACTACAAAAACAAAATTTCACTGCGGAATTGATCTTCACAAATCGATGTCTTATATCTGCGTGATGGACAAAGAAGGAAAAATATACGTGCACACAGAGATCAAAAATAATGACTTTCAGTACATGAAGAAAATCCTCTCTCCTTATTGGGATGACCTTACTATTGCCTGCGAAACTACTTACAACTGGTACAAATTATCTGATTTTTGTGAAACAGAGCCCGTTCAATTTGCCCTAGGCCATGCCCTTTATATGGGAGCAATTCATGGAGGTAAAGCAAAGAACGATAAAATAGACAGTAAAAAAATAACAGATTTGTTACGAACTAATCTCCTGCCCAAAGCGTATGCTTGTCCACGTCGGTTTCGTTCTCACCGAGATCTACTACGCCGTCGAATCAAGCTCGTGAGTATTCGCTCAGGTATATCAATTTATCTTAATCTCTTCGAAGACCAAAATAATTTAAAACATAGTTCTGCTGAGCTTCGACGAAATGCAAAGTCATCACTTCAGTTCATGGATCTTCAGACATTCCTACCAGAAGATCATGCTATGGCTCGAAACTATCAACTCAACGCCGATTTACTAAAGATGTTTACTGATCAGTTAAAACAAATAGATAAGGACCTTGTGAAATTCACCCTTGACTCTCAGTTCAAAGAAGATTTTGAAATAGTGAAATCAATGAAAGGTATCGGAGATATTTTAGGTATGACTCTGGTTTATGAAACTCATGATATTCAAAGATTTAAAACTCCAGGTGATTATGCAAGTTACTGTCGCGTTGTTAAATGCAAAAAAGAAAGTGCGGGAAAAAGTTATGGTTATAGTGGGACAAAAATGGGCAACCCTAACTTAAAGTGGGCCTTTGGTGAAATCGCAATGTTAGCAAAATCAGATCCAGTAATGAAATTCTTTGCCGATGAACTCGATCAACGTCACGGTAAACGCAAAGGACGATCCATCTTTATACATAAAATATGCCGAGCTATTTATTTTATGCTTTTACGAAAGAAACCTTTTGATCCTATCGATTTTTTCGGCAGAGAAAAATATGAGCGACTCACAAAAAAAGTTCATTAAATAAATTTAGTACCTCAGTCATGAACCTATTGATTACCCTTGTTCCGTCGAAACAACTTAACTGATTAGGATATGGCTGAGTGTACACTTTACACTCACAGCAATTTACTGATGATGACCCACTCCTCCCCGAGCCCCTAAAACCCTGGACAGTCCAATAGAGAAGGACTGAGCCCTAACACCCAACTGAATGGGACGGCGAGGATATGACCGTTAGGAGTTTCTAAGGCGTTGAGCGCAGCTAAAAGAAAAAGTTGGACTGATCAACACGGTTCCTTTAAAACCGTTGACCTTATATGGATGGCTGGAGGGCTTCACTTTTGTGAAGACTCGTACCCACAAAGTTGAAATCAAGATGGGCACAAAGTAAAGAGCTAATTCTAAGCTTCGTTTTAAGCAAAAATAACAAAAAACGGATACAATAGATTATTGTCTACTTGACAAATATGGCTAAATGGATGGTTAATCGTGTATTTTTTTGATCGATAAGCTGAAATGAATACTCGCTCTGCAGTCCCTTGAGAACATCTAAAGAATTATCAGTAGAACCATCATTTATCACCATCAATTCGACATCTTCGTTTCCGTGCTCCGCAACTGACTTTATCGCATTGACGACACGATCCCCGTAATTATAACAAGGGATGATGATTGATAACTTATACATTCTTCCACCATTTTGATTCACGCCAATAAAAGGGTTTTTTCTTGTTTTTCAACCCACCTTCAACAAATCCTCTATCTGCCTTCCATTCTCAACTTTCCAACATCCAAAACAGTTCAGGGGTTCAGGGTTCAGGGGTTCAATTCAAGATTCAGCATTAAAAATTTAAAATTGGAGCGTAGCGCCTCCCATCTTCCAGCCTCCACTAGCACGAAGTGCGCTACCTAAGCGTCAGCGCCACCCAAGGCAACTTGTTGCCGCTACCCAAGCACGAAGTGCGCTACCTAAGCGTCAGCGCTACCTAAGGCAACTTGTTGCCGCTACCCAAGCACGAAGTGCGCCACCCAAGCACGAAGTGCGCCACCTCAGGCCGCAGGCCGTCAACTCAGCGCGACGCGCGTCTCATAAGACACAAAAAGCTCTACGACCCAACGTGCATAAAAGGGATTCGGTTCTAATTTATTGCTCAATTAAATTCACTAAGCTACGACCATGACAACTTATAAAATCTGCAAAGCATTTACAAACCTCGAGCCGAAGCATCAAATTGGCCTCATTGTAGGCTTTGCTTTTGTCCTGCGCTTACTTGTTGCCTGGCAAACCCCCTACCCGAGTCGGGATGCCTATATGTATTTGTCGCTCGCTGAATTTTATCACACGGATAATCTAGCTCAAATTGCCGACACACATCCTTGGATGCCACCCCTCTACCCTTTAGTACTTTCTGGATTAATAAAACTCTCCCTTTCGACCGAGAACGCTGCCCTCATAGTCTCCATGGTCGGCTCGCTCATTATTTTATTGTCGGCGTATTCAATCACCCATACCCTAACCAAAAAACATCATCTTGCTCTACTCGCCTTATTTTTTGTCGCTATTCATCGCGACATGATTGAAGGTGCTTCAGCTATTGAACGTGAAGCCCTCTACTATCCCTTAATAAGTCTAAGTTTAGTCTTTCTCATCAAAACATTTCAGGAACAACTTAAACCTCTCTTTATAAGCTTAAGCTTTTTCTTAGGGGGTATTGCCTACACCTGTAGACAAGAAGCTTTACAACTTGTTTTAATCCTTCCTATAATACTTATCATACTTTATTTCACAGATAAAAAGCATAGCAAAAAACTTACCCTAATAAGTCCTGCACTTATTTTAATTTTCTTTATCCCTAGCTTAATTTTGTCCCAGTTCGTAAACGAATCCGCGGGCAGCAAATGGGACCCCCTCAATAAGCAAAGAACTCAGCTCTTGCTAGATAACTTAAGGGGCAAATAATGTTAGAAGATGGATTCACCTTTCAAGCCTTTATCGATTTCATGAGCCGCATGGTAAAAATGATGGGTTATTTCAATATCATCTTATGTTTCGTCGCCCTTAAGGAACACTTGAAAACAAAAAAACTTTCCACACCGGCTAAATGCTTACTCGTCTTCCTCGCCGTGGATTTTATTATTCGACTCATTCACGCCTTTGCAGGACGTGATACTGCGGGGCGTTACTACTTTATCGAGTTCTTCATCATTTTAACTCCTGCTGCCATTGGCTTTATGATTCTCGGAAAAAAGATCACTGAAAAAACTTCTTTTGCCTACGAAAGAATCGTTTTTTACACCTTAGTCACCATTGCGCTGGGCCAGATGATCATTGTCTTCAAACCTCGCCCCCATAAAGAGTACCTCTTCTCTTTTGCGGAACACATTAAAAACCAAGCACCCAAAGATGCTTATGTATACGGATTAATGCCCCGCATCAATTACCTCGCTGGCAAAGAACATCGCATGGAAATATTCATTGCTGATCGTTTAAAAAAAGATATTAAACGAGGTCTATATTCGAAGCCTCAGTCCATCTTTTTTGCCTGCAAAGGCGAAGCAGTCCCCAAAGATTTTGATGCTATCATGGTCTGGAAAAAAGTCCTCAGCACCCAAAACCACAAGAAAAAAACCTACACCCTCTTCCAAGGCGTCACTTACAAAAAATAAGCCTAGCATTTAGAGTAGCTTTCAGTCAAGCCTCTATGCCTATGAGTATATCAGCAAATGAGTTTAGGGGGTCAATTCAGAATTAAAAATTTAAAATTCGAGCCTAGCACCTACCCTAATACTTGATGAGAAAAAACCTCTTCCTCATTCTGACTACTGACTGATGTTAATAAATCGATTTGATTAGGCTGTGCCCCTAGAGTAAAGACTGTACCTCTTTGACAAAACAACTCTTTCTTAAGTTCCTTAACAGCGCCAAAGCCAAACTCTAATAAACTTTGCATAAGGCGCTCAGCATTCACTGCATTTGGTTTAATTAATAGATCAAAATCCATTGTCATTCGAGGAAAACCATAAAAGCAAACTGCATGCCCACCACAAACGAGAAACTCCACTTCATTTTTTTGCAAGAGTCGCAAAAGGTCCAACATGTCCTCTGATAAACTACTAGGGAACATCTTGGAAGTTCTTTCTTTTTAAGCGTCCCACTTTTTCCATTTTTGAATGAAGATCCCAACGTAAATAACGTGACTGCATTTGAATCAACATCGCAACTCGCTCATTGCCACTTAATTGAGATATATCAGCTCTTCGAAAATCATCTTGATCTTCTATTTTCCCAACACGTATACGTCTTTCCATTATTCATCAGCCTTCATCATTATGCCTAATTGACTAAATGTACCACAGCTAATTCAAAAGTACACTCATCTAAAATCAGCGCCTAGCGCGATCCAACCTCCACCTTCCAACCTCCACCTTCCGGCCTCCAATCTCCAAGTCCGTTCAGGGGTTCAGGGGTTTACTCACCCTCACATCTACCCTTATCCCCATATACTTATCCCCCTTCCATCAGCACCTAGCGCGATCTAATGTTGCGCTTCAGTTGAAATAGGACACATCCCTTTTTTTCTTAGTTGAGTTACTTTAAAATCGTAACCCTCCGAAAAGGAAAAAATTATGTCTAAGAAACGCCGTTATTTTAGTGCAGAACAGAAAGTTGTTGCCATTCGTAAACACCTACTTGAGCAAACTCCTGTATCTGATATTTGTGATGAACTGAATATTACAACGACTCTATTTTATCGTTGGCAAAAAGAGTTTTTTGAAAATGGTTCTCGAGCATTCACCAAGGATGATGATAGTAATTTAAAGAAGGCAGAAAAAGAGAACAGTCAACTCAAGGCGACAACTTCACAGAAAAATGATGTTATAGCTGAACTCGTGGCGGAGAATCTAAACTTAAAAAAGAAACGTGGCCTGATCTAAACGGAACTTGGGTTAGTAAAGAAGTTCGAGATCAGGTCGTTAAATATCTGTATAAGTGGCATGAACGGACGCAAATCGACCTGCGCAGCATGCTCAAAAGTTTAGCTCTTCACCCGAGCAAATTCTATCAATGGAAAAAACGAAAAGGTAAGGCCAATCAGCATAATGGTAAACAGCCCAAAGATTTTTGCATTACTGAAGATGAAAGACGTGCTGTCATTGAATATTATCAGTCTCATCGTCAAGAAGGCTACCGAGCAGTGACATATATGATGATTGATGAAAATGTTGCGTATATGAGCTCTTCCTCTGTTTATCGTATTTTATCAGATGCAGAACTCATGCGTACTAAAGCTACAAAGAAATCCACTAAAGGAAATGGATTTGAGCAACCATTACAAGCTCATGAACACTGGCATACAGATATTTCGTATGTGAAGATCAATAAGAGATTCTACTTCTTCATTGGTGTTTTAGATGGTTATAGTCGTTGTTTACTTCACTGGGAAATCAGAGAATCGATGAATGAGCAAGATGCTGAAATAGTTGTAAAACGAGCTTTAGAAAAGTTCCCAGAAGCAAGGCCTAGGATTATTACTGACAATGGTTCTCAGTATACAGGACAGGAATTTAAAAAATTCATTGCCTGTCATGGTCTTACTCATGTTCGAACCTCACCATATTATCCCCAGAGTAATGGAAAAATAGAACGTTTTCATTTTACTTTGAAGAATGGATCTATAAGACCTTTAACGCCTCTGAGTGTAGAAGATGCCAGGAGAGTTGTCGATCAGTATGTTGACTATTACAATAACACACGCCTGCATAGCGCTATTGGTTTCATCGCTCCAAAGGATAAGCTCAATGGGAAGGATGTGAGCATTATACAAGAAAGACGCAGAAAACTTGCTGATGCAAAAATTCGTAGATTAGAATTCTTTGCAGAAGCTTCATAAGCCACTAATGTGAGTAATCTCAACTAAGAGAAAGTGGGCAACTGTCTAATTCCCGCTGAAGCAGCACACTAATCTCCACTTTTCGCCCTCCAATATCCAAGTCCGTTCAGGGGTTTAGGGGTTCAGGGGTTTACTCATCCTCACATATACCCTTATCCCCATATACTTACCCGCTTTCCATCAGCGCGTAGCGCGATCCAATTTCCAATTTCCAATTTCCAATCTCCACCTTCCAGCCTCCAATCTCCACCTTCCAGCCTCCACTAGCACGCAGGCCGTCAACTCAGGCCACAGGCCGTCAACTCAGGCCGCAGGCCGTCAACTCAGGAACGTCGTTCCGTCCTAATGCCCCAAACGCTCCATCTGATAGGATCCATCGAGAACATTTTTGCACCAAGAATCTTTATTAGCGAGATACCACTCAACTGTCTTGCGTATACCTGACTCAAAAGTTTCTTCTGGTGTCCATCCAAGATCGCGCTCAATCTTATCGGCGTCAATCGCATAACGCAGGTCATGACCGGGACGATCCTTGACGAAGACAATTAAGTCTTCGTAATTTTTAATTTTTAATTCTGAATTTTGAATTGATGAATTCTCTGAAAGAGGTGCGAGCTCGTCAAGAATAGAACAGATGGTTTTCACTACTTCAATATTTTGCTTCTCGTTATGCCCACCGATATTATAAGTTTCGCCATTAGAGCCTTTTTTGGCTACCAAGCAGAGGGCGCGAGCGTGATCATCAACATAGAGCCAGTCGCGAATCTGTTTACCATCTCCATAAACTGGTAAATCTTTTTGGGCTAAAGCATTAAGCGTCACTAAAGGAATGAGTTTCTCTGGGAAGTGATAAGGACCATAATTATTTGAGCAATTTGTGATCACTACTGGCAAACCATAAGTACGGTTCCACGCACGTACTAAATGATCCGACGAAGCCTTTGACGCTGAATAAGGGGAACTTGGTGCATAAGGAGTATCTTCTCTAAAAAGATCTTCTGGCCCCTCTAAATCACCATAGACTTCATCTGTTGAAATATGGTGGAAGCGAAAAGCTTTTTTTGTACTTTCTGACACCTGATCCCTGTCACCTGTCACCTTTCGCGAAGGCAAAGCCTCCCAATACTTCCTAGCGACCTCAAGAAGAGTGTATGTCCCAATAATATTCGTTTGCATGAACTCACCTGGGCCATCTATCGAACGATCCACATGAGACTCTGCTGCCAAATGCATGATAATATCGGGCTGAAAAGCTTCAAAAACTTTTTCAACAGCTTCACGGTCACAGATATCCACTTGCGCAAAGTGGTAACGCTCAGAGTTCTCAACCGAAGTCAAAGATTCTAAGTTCCCTGCATAAGTTAATTTATCGAGATTGAGGACTTCATCATTTGTATTCTCAATCAAATTTCGAATCACTGCCGAACCAATGAAACCCGCACCACCAGTTACAATTATTTTCATATCTTATATCCCGCCTTGAATTTAGACTAATTTTAGCAACTCCACAGAGGAAGCAGCACTAGATTAAAACTTGAGTTTCATCACTGCTTTTTGTGCGTGGAGGCGATTTTCTGCCTGATCCCAAATTATCGAATGAGGTCCGTCAATAACTTCTGCTGAAACTTCCTTGTCACGATAAGCGGGTAGGCAGTGCATGACTTTAACGTCAGTTTTTGCCACTGAGAGCAAATCCATATTGACTTGATAAGGTGCGAAGCTCGCAAGGCGATCTTTTGCTTCTTCTTCAAAACCCATACTTACCCAAACATCTGTGTAGATATAATCCACACCAGCAGCAGCTGCTTTTGCATCGGTGGTTACTCGAATATTGCTTGGATTGCCAATGGAATCTAAGAATTCTTGCGGAGGCAAGTAACCTTCAGGACCACCGAGAGTGAGTTCCATACCCGTTAAATGAGCCGCGTAGATCCACGAAAGTGCCATATTAGAAGCACAGTCACCCATGAAGGCCACTTTGATGCCTTCGAGTTTGCCACTCGTAGCTTCGATGAGTTGCATATCTGCTAAGAGTTGGCAGGGGTGAAAAGTATCGGTAAGTGCATTGATCACTGGAATTGTGCAGGCATCCGCAAACGCTTTTATGTTTTCGTGTTCATGACCGCGAATAACAATGCCATCGAGGTAACGACTAAGGACTTTTGCGGTATCCGCAAAAGATTCACCACGACCAAGCTGTAGGCTATTTTGATCCATAAACATGGGGTAGCCACCAAGCTGATTTACGCCGGCTTCAAAAGAAACGCGAGTACGCGTTGAGTTTTTCAGAAAGATGAGGCCAATGGTTTTGCCCGACAAGGAAGTGTTATCCAAAGTGCGATCTTCGCGATATTTATGTGCTAGATCTAAAACTTCTCTTAATTCCTCTTTCGTGAGGTCTAATAAATTCATCAAGTCTTTAGCCATGATTCAACTCCTGGAAAATTTCACTTATAATTTGGATTGCCTGATCAACTTCAGCATCAGTAATATTGAGCATTGGAAGGAGGCGTATGGTTTTTGTTCCTGCAGTTAAAAGAACTAAGCCTTTCTCAGTTGCTTTGTTGAGAACATCCGCAGTTGGAATTTCAACATCAATGCCAATCATGAGACCCAAGCCACGCACATCAGAAACAAAGTCATATTTAGCTTTCATTTCATTGAAAGCCTGCATGAATTTAGCACCTTGCTTATTGCAGTTCTCAAGAACATTTTCTTCTTCGAAAACATCAAATACAGCTAAGCCCGCTGAGCAAGCTAGTGGAGTCCCACCAAAAGTTGTCGCATGTGTACCGGGAACGAGAATGCCTTCGTATTTCTTCTGAACTTCTAAAGCACCAATGGGCATGCCATTGCCCAGAGCTTTCGCCATGGACATCACATCTGGCTCAACACCAAAATTCTGGTAACCGAACATCTTGCCCGTACGACCCATGCCCGTTTGGACTTCATCGCACATCATGAGAATGCCTTCTTGATCACAAAGATCACGCACCGCTTGAATGAATGCTGGTTCGGCAGGCTTTACACCACCCTCACCTAAAACTGTTTCGAGCATAATCGCAGCCGTTTTATCCGTCAGCTTTGATTTGATTGCTTCTATGTCGCCATAAGGCACGTGATGAAAGCCTTGAAGATCGGGACCAAAACCAACTCTGTATTGCGCACGTCCCGTGGCTGCTAGAGCTGCTAAGGTACGACCATGGAAAGAATCTTCCATGCAAATAATTTCGTTGCGTCCTTGCTCAGAACCCCATTTACGCGCAAATTTAATAATACCCTCATTGGCCTCTGCACCACTATTGGCAAAAAAGACTTTGCCACCAAAGCTGGCCTTAGAAATTTTCTCAGCGAGCAAGGGAGCATTTGCGGTCATAAAGATATTTGATACATGTAAAAGTTGAGTCGCTTGATCCGCAATTGCTTTCGCTACCGCAGGGTGAGCGTGACCCACATTACAAACACTGATTCCAGAAGAGCAATCGAGGTATTTCTTACCTGTTTCATCCCAAAGGTAAGAACCCTCACCTTTTTCAAATAAAATCGAAGGCTTATAAGTGCCCAAGATATACTCTTCGTATTTTTCTCTAATTGTCATGACTTTCTCCTAGTCAGCTAAAATCTCTGTTCCAACACCACTATCAGTAAAAATTTCAAGTAAAAGTGAGTGTTGCATACGTCCATCAATCATGTGGACTTTTTTCGTTCCGACTTTCAACGCTTCTACTGCACTGAGAATCTTCGGCAGCATTCCACCCGAAATCGTTCCGTCGGCAATATATTCTTCCACTTCGTGCACCTTGATGGTATGAATCAAAGTACTTTCATCTTTAGGGTCACTTAAAAGGCCAGGGACATCGGAAAGATAAACGAGCTTGCGCGCCTGAATGGATTCGGCGATCTTGGCAGCCGCAATATCGGCATTGATATTGTAAACATGGCCCTTTTTATCTTTTGCGAGAGGCGCAATAACGGGAATAACTCCCGCTTCAATGATCTCGTGAATGTATTCGGCATCAACATTGCTAACATTGCCAACAAAACCGACGTCCACATCTTCACCCGTTTCAGGATCTTTCACAAATAATTTTTCAGCCATCAGGATATCTTTACCGGAAACGCGTTGAGCTTTAGCTTTATGCTTCGCTAAAAGTTCGAGCAAGTGACTATTGACTTCGTTATGTAAAACATCGTCGACTACGTCGATCGTGACCTCACAAGTATGGCGCATACCACCCGTTCGCTTCACTTCTAAACCCATGGTCTCAAGTTTTGCGGAAATCGCTTTACCACCGCCGTGAACAATCACAGGACGCATACCAATGCATTCCATAAGCACAACGTCACGTAAAACCGCTTCGATAATTTCGGGTTTTTCCATCGCGCTGCCGCCAAATTTCACCACGACGATTTCGTCGCGAAATTCTTGAATGTAAGGCAGAGCCTCCATCAACAAGGCTGCTTTCTCTATTGTTTTTTCCATAAGGTTTTTCCTATAAAAGGCCGGCTTTTTCATCAAAGCCAAAAACTATATTCATATTTTGTACTGCTTGGCCCGCTGCGCCTTTGGTTAAGTTATCAATAGCGGAACTCAAGATCACATTGCCCGTATGCGCATCAGTCGCACAGGCAATTTCACAGTAATTCGTTAAAGTCACATTCTTCGTATCGGCTAAACGTCCTGCCGGCAAGACTCTCACAAAAGGAGCGTCGGCATAAGAGCTATTCCAAGCTTCACGGATTTGATCAGCTGAAACACCGTCTTTGAGTTTAGCGATAATCGTCGAGTGAATCCCACGGTTAGTTGGCACCAGGTGTGGGATGAAATTAATCGCCACATCATCAACACCAGCTGCTTCGGCAAGCTCTTGCTCAATTTCTGGAAGGTGACGGTGACCCACTACGCCATAGGGACGCACACTCTCGTTACATTCGGGGAAGATAAACGGCAAGTCAACTTTACGACCAGCACCACTCACACCCGACATCGAACTCGAGATAATGCCTTCGCTAGAAATCAGCCCCGCTTTGAGCAAAGGAACTAAAGGAAGTGTAATACTCGTGGGGTAACATCCTGGACAGGCGACGAGGTCAGCGTTTTTAATCGCTTCTTTTCTGCGCTCGGGAGCTCCATACACGGCTTTCTTTAAAAGTTCTGGTGCAGGGTGTTCGGCATTGTAGTATTCGAGGTATTTCTCAGTAGATTTGAGACGGAAGTCAGCTGAAATATCAATGACTTTAACACCCTTCTCTACTAAGGGAATCGCAAATTCTGCTGAGACACCATGTGGCAAGGCTAAAAAAGCCACATCGGCGCTTTCCGCAATTTCATCAATTGACGGAGAAGAAAAGTTTAAATCGAGTCCTGTAAAACGAGGGAAGACATCTCCCACGGGTCGGCCGGCATACTGGCGTGAAGTAACGCACACAATATCCACTTGATCATGCCTAAAAAGCAATCTCAATAATTCTTCACCGCTATACCCGCTAGCACCTACAATAGCTGCCTTAATTTTACCGACCTGATGATCGCTCATTTTATAAACCTTAATTTAAACTTATCTGATAAAAACAAAAAGAGCCCCAAAGCGAAAGCTCGGGGCTCCATGAAGGATGAACTTCGCTTAACGCTTAGAGAACTGGAAGCGTTTACGTGCGCCAGGCTGACCTGGTTTCTGACGTTCTTTAACACGAGCGTTACGAGTCAAGAGACCGCTTTGCTTGAGTACTGGACGAGCACTTTCATCATAAGCAAGGATTGCACGAGCAATACCGTGGCGTAATGCACCGGCTTGACCTACTTTACCACCACCATTAACGTTGATAAGGAGGTCGAATTGACCTTCTGTACCCGTTACTTGGATAGGCTGAGCTAAGTAGTTGCGCAATTGTTCTTGCGGGAAATAATCTTCAAGTTTTTGCTTGTTTACAGTGATAACACCACTGCCTTTTGTGAGCTTAACACGAGCCACAGCACTTTTACGACGTCCTGTACCCCAAATTTCTTCTTTAGACATAACGACTCTCTTAGTTTACTTTAACGGGCTTTTGAGCCTCGTGTGGGTGTTCTGCTCCAGTGTAGACGTGAAGCTTCTTGAAAAGACTACGACCTAAACGGCCATCATCTAACATGCCTTTAACAGCCCAAAGAACTAAACGAGTAGAATCTTTAGCTCTTACTTCTTCTGGAGTCGTAACAGTTTGACCACCAACCCAGCCAGTGTGACCGATGTAAGTTTTTTCTGTTTCTTTTCTACCAGTAAGTTTTACTTTGTCTGCGTTGATAACGATAACGTTAGCACCACAATCCATGTGAGGTGTGTATGTAGGCTCATCTTTGCCGCGTAATGCGTCAGCGATTCTAACAGCCAGTCTACCAAGCACTTGCTCTTCGGCATCAAACACAAGCCATTTGCGCTCAAATTCTGAGGCTTTTGGAAGGTAAGTTTTCATTGTATCTTGTATCCAGTTGTTTTCAATAATTTAAAATGTCTTTTAGCACAGGCTAAAAAACGAGAACCCAACCATAATTTGATTCCCTTACTTGTCAACTCAGTCGAGTTAAATAAGATAAGTTATTTTGGGTGGGGTTTAAGCTCCAGCTTTCGCCTTGAGACTTAAAGCTTGTCCAGCGTATTTAATTCCATCCCAACCCGACTTCATAAATTGACGAATATTTGGATGGTCTTCACCTTCGGGGTAAGTCAATACATCAGCGCGGTAATAGATCCCGAAGAGGGCTAAAGTCTCATCTTTTGATAAATCATGCATTTGAGCGAATGAAAAAACTTTGCATGAGCCATTGTTTTCACCAGAGCAATTCACCAACTCACCATTCTCGAAAGTTACTTCGGTGAAATCGTAGTAACTTTCAATCACTTCCATCGTTTCTACGAACTCAATTTTCTTAGGGCGACTTTTGACTTTATCTAAAAACTCTTGAAGTTTCATCTTAGTTCCTTAATCTTCATTTTTCTCTCAGCTTCACAAGCTTTAACTTAACAGATTTTTCATAATACTTAGGCTTTCATTTTAAACAACTTATTTGTTCACTTTTTTCACTTGTATAAAGAAAGCTCAATTTTATAATGGTTGAATATTATAATTTATTGACAGCAGGACAAGAATATGAGCCCAGAAGAATACATCAATAAGGAATGTGAAAAATTCTTAAAGCTATGCAAAGAAATTAATTACGAAGCTCAATGGAACTACGTTCTCGAAGAAATCTGCCAACTCGACGAAGCACGTGATTACGCCATTAAAGAGAAGTGGCCCGAGGGAACCCCTCGCGAACTCGAGAATAGTATCGCTATTCAGTGGGGCGCCGTTTTTAGTCGTATGCTCGCTAGCTCCTACATCTCAAAGTGGAGTGTTGATCCACAGACTAAAACCCCTACAGTGACAATTAAATGTGGCCCCGTTGCCACTCAAGTCCAAGCCATGCTCCTAGGCGCCAAAGCCTTCAACGACGGCACCCTTTTTGCCGACCTCGCCAATGAACTCGTGGCTCATCTCGCGACGCAAGGTGCCGAAGAAGTTTCGAATTAAATTGACGTGCTTTGCACTGAGTTGACGACCTGCGGTCTGAGTAGACGCACTACGTGCTAAGCTAACGGCCTGTGGTCTGAGTAGACGGCATGAGGCCTGAGTTGACGTACTTCGTGCTAAGCTAACGGCCTGCGGTCTGAGTTGACGCACTCCGTACTGAGTTAACGGCCCGTGGCCTGAGTTGACGTGCTTTGCACTAAGGATGTGAGTTTGGAAGATAGAAGAAAGTGGATGGGAGGAGGCGCTACGCTTCAATTTTAAATTTTTAATGCTTAATTTTGAATTGATAAAACCCATAAAGCCATTGACTCATGAACTACTTTGAAGGTGGATCCGAGGCAAAAACTAGTCGAGGACTTTGCCGAGTCCGCAATCGCGAAGCATTTGTTTCCAATCACGTCCTTCTTCAAAAATACTTTTCAAAGATCGCGAGCCTTTTGTCTTTGCCATTTTTTCACCCTCATCATCTTTGAGGATCGGACAATGACCAAATACGGGTTCCTGCCAAGCAAAACTGCGATAGATCAGTAATTGACGCGCCGTTGACAAAAGTAAATCTTCGCCCCTCACCACTTCAGTAATTTGCATATCGTGATCGTCAACGACCACTGACAACTCATAACTCGCCATACCATCGCGGCGCCAAACAATAAAGTCCCCAAAATCTTGACCTGCGACAAAAGAAAGCTCTTTCTTTAATTCTTGATCATAAAAGCTCAAGGCTTCCCCATCTGGAACTCGAAAGCGCCAATTGATTGACCAAGGGTCTTCAGGTACCTGGTCACAAGAATCTCTTAAATCTTTCGGAAAGAGCGCCTCGCCATGAGCTAAATCAAAGCCGTGCTGACGCAATTGACGTCTCGAAATTGGGCAAGGATAAACGAGCCCCTTCTCACGTAATTTGAGTATGATTTCTTGATATCTCTCGGTTTTCTGACTCTGAGTATAGGGACCATAATCGCCCCCCACATCGGGCCCCTCTTCCCAAGTAATTCCCAAGTTCTTTAAAGCTGTGATGGATGAGTCGACAAACTCTTGCTTACAGCGCAAACGATCCACATCTTCGATACGTAAAATGAGTGTTCCGTTTTTCTCTCGAATACTTTGCTGAACTCGCAAAAAACTGGCGGCATGACCTAAATGCAACTCTCCCGAAGGAGTCGGCGCCAATCTTCCTCGCGGCTTCATGATCTAGAGGTAAGTATTTTTAAAACGAATATAGTTATCTGCTGATTTCTCGAGCCACTGCAATTCTTCTTCGTTCAGCGGGCGAGCTTTCTTCGCCGGAGAACCTAAATAAAGGTAACCCGATTCTAGCTGAGCATTTTGGGTAACTAGCGCTCCAGCTCCGACCATGACGCGTTCTTGTAAAATCGCGCCATCCATAATAATTGCTCCCATGCCAATGAAGCAGTAATCACCCACATGACATCCGTGCAAAGTGACACGGTGGCCAACAGTTACATTATCACCAATGATAAGTGGATAACCTTCGGGATTGGCGGCATTTTTGTGAGTCACATGCAAGACAGAAGCATCCTGAATATTTGTGCCCGTGCCAATGCGAATCGAGTTCACATCACCACGAATCACTGTTGTGGGCCAAATGCTCGCATGATCACCAATGGCCACGTCACCAATGACCACAGCTGTTTCATCCACCAAAACATCTTTACCTAACTGAGGCTTGATCCCCTGATACTCTCGAATATTAGACATAAGGCCAGCCCTTAACTAAATCAGTTCTAGAAACTTTTACTTTTTCAGCGTCAATAATAGCCTTCAACTCCAAGGCAGCCTGCTGAGGTTGATGGTTAACCACCATATAATCATATTCCGTCCAGGCTTCGAGTTCCGCCTTGGCATTATTGAGTCGCTTATTTAGAGATTCTTCATTCTCCGTTCCACGACCGCGCAGGCGACTTTCCAATTCTTGATAGGAAGGTGGCGCAAAGAAAACAAACACACTAGCAGAAGCTAATTCCGCGTCACTTTCACAAGCCTTGCGAATCAGCCGCTGTCCTTGAACGTCAATATCTATCAAGACAGACTTACCCTGCTTCACTTGATCTAAAACGGCCGACTTTAAAGTCCCATAATAATTGCCGTGGACTTCGGCGTATTCCAGTAAGTCACCAGCCGCAATACGACTCTCAAATTCTTCACGGCTTAAAAAGTGATAATCCACACAATTTTTCTCGCCTTCTCGGGGCTGACGGGTCGTACAACTCACTGAGAAACTCAACTTATCATCTTGTTCAAGTAAAATGTGACAAACGGTAGATTTACCTGCTCCACTCGGCCCTGACATGATAATCGCTACACCCTGACTCATTGATATACTCCCGATGCAATTAAAGCCTCGGCTTCAAGACGAACTTTTGAATCAGCTGATAAAATCTCTTCTAAGTTAGAACCTGGATAAGTGGCAGCTTTATCTAAAAATAATTTTATTAAATCCCAAATCGCTGAAAACTTGATACGTTCTTCTAAAAAGGCGTGCACCGCCACTTCATTTACTGCATTGAGAATTGCGGGAGCCGCACCGCCCCTATCCATGGCTTTATGCGCATAACGCAAAGAGGGGAAACGATCGTGATCAGGTCCCTCAAAAGTTAAACTCATGGCTTTAGTAAAGTCCATGGGCTTTAAGCTACTCGAAAAACGCTCGGGATAAGTCATGGCAAACTGAATTGGGAAGACCATATCATTCTCACTCATTTGTGCGAGAACTGTATTATCGGTAAACTCAACCATGGAGTGAACTATTGACTGAGGGTGAATGACCACATCCACTTGATCTGGTTCTAAATCAAAGAGCCAACGCGCTTCAATAACTTCCAAGGCCTTATTCATTAAACTCGCTGAATCAATCGTGATCTTTCTACCCATCTCCCAAGTCGGATGCTTGAGTGCATCACCAATTTCAACGGAACAAAAACCTTCTTCTCGTCTTAAAAATGGTCCCCCACTACAAGTGAGAATGACGCGACGAATATCTTTGGGTTTCTTGCCTTCTAAACACTGAAAAATTGCACTATGCTCACTATCAACTGGGAGAATTGTAGCTCCGCTTTTATGAGCCGTATCCATGACAACTTCACCTGCCGCAACTAAAATCTCTTTACTTGCCAAGGCAATTGTCTTACCTAATTTCACGGCTTCATACACGGGAATGAGCGCACTTGTGCCAACAATACCACAAAGCACTAAATCAACTTCAGGCAAAGTACACATTTTTGTGAGCGCATCTTCGCCATGCAAAGCTTCAGAATTTTTTAGTTCACTCTTAAATTTTTCATAATCGGCTTCATTGGAAACAGAGGCATAGGGAACTTTAAATTCGTTCGCGATCTGAGCAGTTTCCTGCCAGCGACTTCCGCCTGCCACGCCCACGACCTCAAATTGATCGGGCAAATGACGCACAACCTTAAGCGTACTCTGGCCGATCGAACCAGTTACACCGAGAATTACAATTTTTTTCTTAGCCATTTTTTATACTGTCGCTACCTGAAGATAAAGGTAATATAGAGGGGCAACTAAAATTAAACTATCCAAAACATCCAAAACACCACCCATACCAGGGATTGTATTGCCGGAATCTTTCACATTTGCCGTTCTCTTGAAAATAGATTCACAGACATCACCGATAAAGCCGAGGGTTGCCGCAATGACACCCATGCCAACGGCCACGTATGGCGTGATCACATCTTTACCATGGAACATTAAATGCTCTGCTAACTGCTTTTCTAAAACCAAAGCAACCACAACAGATAAAACCATGCCACCGATGAAGCCTTCCCAGCTTTTCCCAGGACTCAAACGTGGAGCAATTTTATGATTCTTGCCGCCACTCAATTTATGTGTGGTCATACCTGTGCAATAGGCACCGATATCAGAACATTTTGTCACAAGAACCATATAGACTAAAAGATAACGGCCGCTCATGCCCGTGCCTTCGCCGAAATAAATACGTAGTAAAAAACTCAAACTCCAGACAATGTAGAAGAAACCCGCTAAAGAGATCAGCTGACGTTTGAGCCCCTCTTTCAAGTCTTCTTCCTGCATCGCTCGTACAAAGCCACTAATCACCACAAAGCTCATGAGCAATTCAACTATGATCCCTTGAAAATGTTCGTTACCTCTACCTAAAATCGCTGGCACACTGATGCCCAAAACCACGAGTGCCGCAGCAGACATGCCTGGTCGTTTATAACCCGGAATACCGATTTTATCCGTCATATCAAAAAATTCACGCATGCCTCCCAACAATAAAATCATGGCTAGCAAAGTAAACACAACAGCTCCACTCACACCTTTAAAAACGAGCGAACTCGTCACTAAAGAAATGAGCACTATCCCAGAAATAAGTCTATATTTAAACATTAACGGCCACCAAACCGACGCTCTCTCGCATTAAAATCCTCTAGGGCCTTATCCAACAACTCAGGACCGAAGTCAGGCCAAAACTCAGGCATACACACAAATTCACTATAGGAGATCTGCCATAAAAGAAAATTACTAATGCGCATTTCCCCACTCGTACGAATTAAGAGTTCAGGATCAGGCATACCAGCTGAATCTAAATAAGTCTCAAAAATCTCTTCCGTGAGTTCATCAGATTTTATACCCGCATCCATGACTCGACGACAAGTACGAATCAATTCGTCTCGTCCCCCGTAATTGAGCGCTAAATTAAAAACGATCTGATTATTCTCTTTAGTCTTCTCGCGAACTTCTTCAAGTTTTGCACAGACTTCTTTTGGCAAAGCCTTCACATCACCTACGGTAGCAAGTTTAATCCCCTTTTCCATGAAGTCGGGTAAGTACTTGCTCAAAGCTTCACCCAAAAGCATCATCAGAGCTGAAACTTCCTCTTCTGATCGCTTCCAGTTTTCTGTACTAAAGGTATAAAGGGTTAAATACTTAACCCCTTTTTTCAGACAAGCGTCTACCGTTCTCAAAACGGCTGAAACCCCTGCTGTATGTCCCTCTATACGATCAAGGCCGCGTTCTGCGGCCCATCGTCCATTGCCATCCATGATGATGGCAATGTGCTTGGGTACGCTTAAATCCATACCCAAGTTCAATTAGTCTTGACGAACTTTAAAAGTCTCTGCACGGTCAGGACCAACAGAAACGATCTTAACCGGTGCACCCACGAGTTCTTCAACACGCTTAAGATAGCGCTGAGCATTTACTGGAAGATCAGACCACTCACGACAGTGATTTGTCGGCTCTTGCCAGCCTGCTAAAGTTTCGTAAACTGGCTTCACATTTTCAAGATCTTCGATATCTGCAGGAACTTCTTTGATAGTCTTGCCATCGAGTTCGTAAGCAGTACAAATTTTAATTTCTTCGAAAGTATCGAGTACATCCATTTTAGTCACTGTCAGTTCAGTAATACCATTTGTCATGACAGCGTAGCTAGTTGCCACAGCATCTAACCAACCAGCACGACGAGGACGACCCGTTGTTGCACCAAACTCGTGACCAATACGCTGAATATCTTCACCAGTTTTGTCAAAAAGCTCAGTTGGGAAAGGACCAGAACCCACACGAGTTGTGTAAGCTTTTAATACGCCGATAACGCGCTGAATATGCATGGGTGCAATACCAACACCACTGCAAGCTCCGCCTACACCTGTGTTAGAACTTGTAACGAAAGGATAAGTGCCGTGATCAATATCGAGCCATACGCCCTGAGCACCTTCGAGAAGGACGTTGCGATTTTCGCGAACAGCTTTATTGAGTGAGACCGCTGTATCTTTAACGAAAGGAGCTAAACGAGCCGCAGCTGCAGTTGCTTCTTTGAGTTCAGCTTCCACATCTAAAGCAGCTGCGCCGTTCGCTACTAAAATTTTATTGGCAGCTTCACAGTTTTGACGGAAAAGACGAGCAAATTTTTCTGGTTTGAGCATGTCAGCGCCACGAAGACCAACACGATTAACTTTGTCGGCATAAGCTGGGCCAATACCACGTTTAGTTGTTCCAATGAGGTCGTCACCTAAAGCACCTTCTCTCATTGAGTCAATTGCACAGTGGTACGAGAATACGAGGTGAACGCGTGAACTGATTTCAAAACGATCAGAAATATCAATGCCTTGATCGAGTAGACCGTCGAACTCAACTAGGAGTTGAACTGGGTTCATCACAACACCATTACCGATGACGCAAGTGGTGCGCTCACTGTGGATACCTGATGGGATCAAGTGAAGAACGTATTTTTTACCGCCTACAATTACTGTATGACCTGCATTATTACCACCTTGGTAACGCGCTACCACATCGGCATCTCCTGCGAGTACATCAATAATTTTACCTTTGCCTTCGTCGCCCCATTGAGCTCCGATTAATACTGAAACTGGCATTTAATTTTCCTAGTTATTTATCTTAAAAATATTACAAACCCGCAAACATACATCGCTTATTCAAGACTGACAAACCAATAACTTTTCTTAGATAGACTTTTCTTAAAGCAGCCCTAATCCGACCTAAATTGGCAAACAAAACTGTACAAATATGTGAACGCAGCCTTTACAGCTGAGTTTTTATGGTTTTTAAACCATTGCTACCGTGAAAGCTTTTCCATATTGAGCTTTAAGAACTATTTTAACACTAACATTAAGGAGTTTGTTTTGCGTAAAATTTTATTAGTTGATGATGAACCAACAGTTTTAAAGCTCACCACAATGATTCTCGAAAGACAAAACTTTGAAATCACCTCCTTTGACTCACCCCTCAAGGCCTTGGAAGCTACCGATCCCAATGACTATGATTTAATCATATCAGATTTGGTCATGCCCAAACTGAATGGCCTGAAATTTCTTAAAGAAATTCGTAATCAAGCTCCAGACAGTAAAGCAATCATCATTTCTGCTTCAGCAGATATCGCTCGACTCCAAGAGACCGATGAAACTGATACTCAATACCTCAGTAAACCCTTTAAATTTGACGAACTCGTAGATTTAATCAATTCCGTTTTAGAATAATATGCACCCAGCAAGCTCCCTGCTACGAGATCTCGTAGCAATCCCCTCGGTCAACTCTTTTGGCCAAACGACTGACGACCCCACTTATAGCGAAGCTCAAATAGTCGAGTTTCTCTGCAACAAGCTCAGCAAACTCGGTTTTTCAATTCAGCAATACGCTAAAGATCCTAAACACCCATCTTTTGCAGCATTTTTAGATTTAGGCAAAGACGAAACTGTCGCCTTAGACGCTCACCTCGACACCGTCTCGCATTTAGAAATGAGCATCAAGCCTTTTGACCCCGAAATTAAAGATGGGCGTCTCTTTGGACGTGGTTCCTGCGACACAAAATCAAACATGGCGATTTACATTGCTGCGGTCGAAGATTTATTGAAGCAAAAAAGCCAGATCACTAAAAACATCCTCATCATCGGATGTAGCGATGAAGAATTTTCATTTGGCGGCATTGCGGAAGTCGCAAAAGATGGCATCACTGCGGACTTCGCAATTATTGGTGAGCCAACTGAGCTCAATGCTCTTCACGCCCATAAAGGCGTACTTCGATTCAATATCTCTACCGAAGGGCTAGCTTGCCATTCATCCACACCAGAACTGGGAAGAAATGCTATATACGATATCTCGAGGATTTCTTTACTTCTTGAAGATTATCACCAGACTTTAAAAAATAAGCAGCACCCCATACTTGGATCACCTAGCTTGAGCGTTGGACTCATCAAGGGCGGCACAACAGTCAACACGGTGCCCCCATCCGCATCCATCGAAATCGATCGACGTCTTATCCCTGGGGAGAACCCCGATGAAATCATTCAAGAAATCAAAGATCTAGTCTCCACCATCCCAGGCAGCCAACTCTCCATTCCTCACGTATGCTCAAAAGGCTTTCACATTGAACAAGACAGCTCGGTTGCCCACAAACTCCAAGAAGCCTGCACCTGCCATAACCATCAATTGCTTTTCACCAACGCAGCTTTTGGCACCCACGCCCCATTTTATAGCGAGAGCTCGATCCCCTCACTCGTTTTCGGACCTGGCTCAATTAACAAAGCCCATTCCAAAGATGAATTCGTTCCACTTAGTGAACTAGAAAAAGCTTATAACATCATCAAAAGCTTACTCTGCTCATGAAAGAAGATTTTATCAACAAAGCCAAAGAAGTTCTCAAAAATGCAAACGCTGATTTCGATTGCTACCATGAGGCGCAACTCACTGGAGGAGACAAGCAGGAGCTCTTCGCCCAACTCTATTACCTTAAAGACGATCGTTACATGACCTTCACTTACACCCCAGAAATTGCTCCTTGCAAGGATGTTTTACAATTGGGAAGTCTATGTATTACTGACAATGTGATTTCACAATACCCAAAAGATCGGGGCCTCATTTATGTTAAAGCAGAAGCTTATGTTGGACTCAAAACGCAAAATGGTCTTCGCGCCCTACTTTCCCCAAAAGCCTGTAGCTCTCCTGAAAAAATCTTGAATCTTCTTAAAAAGCTGTAATTTTCTACTCATCTTAAAAACAAAATAAAGCGAACCCTATGAAAAAGATCAACCTCCTCATCACCCTCTTTTTAAGCCTCACTCTCTTTGCGGACTCCGCAAACCCCACCGTAGAATTCAAAACGAGTCTCGGAAACTTTGATATTGAGCTCTACCCCAAAGCCGCACCCGAAACCGTCAAAAACTTCATTGACTTGGCGGAAGGAAAAAAAGAGTTCAAAGATCCAAAATCTGGCGAGATGGTAACAAGAGCCTATTACGATGGACTTATCTTTCACAGAGTTATCAGCGGCTTCATGATTCAAGGCGGATGCCCCCAAGGCAATGGCATGGGTAGTCCTGGCTACAAATTCAAAGATGAAATCAACGCCAATAAGCTCGGCCTCGATAAAGAACTCGCCTTCCCTAAAGGTCAACCCAATCAAAAACTTGGCCCACAGCGCTCAATGCAAGGCGCCATCATGCCCGTCTACGAAAAACTCGGCATCAACTCCAAAGAGACCTTCGAAGCCAAACAAAAAGAATTTTTAGCCATCATTGAAAAAATGAGCCTCAAAGACGCTTACGAAAACATCGGCTATAAATACGACGACAAACTCGAAAGCATCAAAGCGACCAAAGGTTGCCTAGCTATGGCTAATTCAGGCCCGAATACCAACGGCTCACAATTCTTCATCAATCTTGGCGACACCCCTCACCTCGATGGCAAGCACACGGTATTTGGCAAAGTGATTGCTGGTGATGACATCATTGAAAAAATTGGCGCCGTCAAAGTTGGACAAGGTAGTAAACCAGAAAGTGATATCACCATCCTTTCGATCCGCGTCAAGAAATAAGCCTCCAAACATCTACTTGAAAATGCCTGCATGTCGCAGGCATTTTTTTTTGCACAAAAAAAAAGGATTCAGTTTTCACTGAATCCTTTCGAGTGGCAAGACCGGGGGTCGAACCCGGGACACAGGGATTTTCAGTCCCCTGCTCTACCAACTGAGCTATCTCGCCGTGTTGTATGGCATTGATAATACAGCCCTATCGACCTTCTGCAACTAGTTTTTTTAAGAAAAAACAATTTTTTTTATTTCTCTCGAAAAAGCATGTTTTGAAGTCAAAATAAAGTAAACCATAGCCCATAACACATCTCATTGATCAGCTTGAACTTATACTCTCAAATAAGTGGGAAATTGATAGAAGCCTATTGACTAGATAGGCATTTTTCTTTAAAGTATAACTAGGATAATTTTTAAAAAAAATCACATTATGAAAGTTATAGTGGAGAAAATGATAATCAGCGAATATCAGAAATACCGTAATTCATTGGAAACGGGAGACATTATTTTATTTTCTGGCCCCGGCAAACTGAGTGCGGGAATTAAACTAGGAAGCCTCTGTAAATGGTCACACGTGGGGATGGTTGTTCGTGTCAAAGATCCTGATATCGCCCTCATCTATCAGGCTACTCCCTCCACCGCAGTCAAAGACTTCTTTCTCAAAAAAGAAAATCCCGGCGTACAAATCAATGTCTTAAGCCATGTTATCGATACCTACCCAGGAGATGTCGCCTTTAGAAAACTGGCTGTTAAGCGAAGTCAGCAAGTCCTCAATGGCCTCAGCGCCTTCCGAAAGGAAATCCAAGGGCGTCCTTTTGAAGAAGACACTTGGGAAATTATTCGCGCCGCCTACGACGGCCCCTTTGGATCCAACCAAGAAGAGGATCTCTCTAGCCTCTTCTGTAGTGAACTCATTGCAGAAGCCTACCAGCGCATGGGCTTATTACAAAAAAATGAAGATGGTGGAAAAATCTCTAACGAATTCACCCCCAAAGATTTTTCTGATAAGGGCAAGCTCGACTTACTGCTTGGTGCGTCTTTAGGAGAAGAAATTATCTTGAAAATTGTCTAAAAAAAAGGCTCTCCAAACAAATGGAGAGCCGATATAATCAGAACTCTATATATTAAGCCAAAGACAGACCTTTAGGATCTTCTGCTTTATCTAAAAGAATGTTAATCAAGTCAACAATTGCCCAGATCCAGCTAATTAGTGATGTGACGACCAACAAAGTTAGAACTAATTGAATAACACCTTTTTTGCTATGACCTAAATAAAAGTTATGCACACCGAACACGCCAAAGAAAAAGGCTAATAAGGCTGCGACTAATTTTGTTTTTGAGGTTTATTTTCTGTTTCCATGCTTAATCTCCTATGTTTATAAGCTATCCCAAAAGACAGATACCATAAAATAAGAAAAAGTCACTCAATTAAAACTTCCTGTGACAGAGTTTTACAATAAGCTTACAAGTCAAACTTCAACTAAGATGAAGGCTAACGCTTACAAAGACTAATATCATAACCCTTACGCTTAATCGTCGTCGTTTTAAAACCAAAGTCTTTTGCGACTTCCGCAAGCTGTTCACCGTGCTTAGAAACAATCGCGAGGCGACCCGTTTTATTTAAGTACTTCATTGCCGTTTCAATAAAGTATTCACCAATTCTTTGCCCTGCAAAATATGGAGGGTTACCCACAATCAAATCAAAAGTTTTTTCGGTCTCATACAGATCACTGGCAATCGCTTCACAATTTTCAAAACCATTGATCTCAATATTTTTCTTACAGCATTCAATAGAACGGATATTAGAATCGACTAGAACAACTGAACCACCATGATCAGGTTTCGCATCATTTTGACGCTTAGCTAATGCCAAGCCAATCAAACCAGCACCACAACCTAGATCTAAAATATTTTCACCAGGAATAACGTCAATCGCTTCTGACAAGGCAACTCCACCCGTATCTGCACGACCGTGACTAAACACGCCCGGGCGAGTCTGCATAGTGAACTCAGCATTCATCGTCGAAACTGCGACATTCGCAATGCGGTCGGACCACTTCTTCTTCACATCGCTGCCGCGAGTCACTGTCTTAAAGACTGTATTGGAACGAGTGCTCGAAATGATTTTTACTCCCTTCAACTCTTGGTCGATTTTTTTTCTAAAATCTTTCAAACGTTCTTGAGGAACAACCACGTAAAGTGCGGTTCCTTTTGGATAAATGAGATTCAAGCGCTCGAGCGTATCAAAAAACAGCATGCGGTCAAAGTATTTAGTTGGCGCAAAAACCAGCATATCGTAATTTTCATCGCCCTGTAAATCAGAGCCACTGAGAACATTTATCTTATGTTCAGGAGCGTACTTCTTTTCAGCCACACGCTTATCGTGCAATTCATTGGTAAAGACATCAATGTGCATTTCGGGAGATAAGGCACGTAAAACTGCCGGCATAAGTGGGGCATCCGCACCATAAAGAAATAAAGTTTTCTCTGGAAGGGGATTGGGAAGGTATTTCAAAAAGTCACGCTCACCAGGGCGAACATAACGCAGTGCATGAACTTTAACTTTTTGTTTGGGCCCTACTTTAATCTGGTGACTGCTACCGCGTCCCAATAAACTAATCTCACTCATTGAGCGACTGGCTCCTCAATTGGAGCTGGCTGTTTATCGACTTTCTTTAAGTGCTGTGGGTACATCTGGTACATATAGATATAGAGCACCACACCCGTCACTGAAACATATAACCAAATGGGGAAGGTCCATCGTGCAATTTTTTTGTGACTAATAACCTGACCACGGAAGATAAAGAAGAAAGTCATCAAGATCATTGGCAGCATCACCATCGCCAAAATTATATGAGGAATCAGAATGATAAAATATATAGTTTTCACTGTACCTTGCCCCTGAAACAAAAGATGACCAGCCGTAAAGTGATAGTAAAGGTAAGAAGTTAAAAATATGGCAGAAGTACAAAAAGCTGCAATCATGAGCTTTTTGTGCAGGTCTTTATTTTTCTTTTTAATCGCCACAAAACCGCAGACCAATAAGGTGGCGCTTATGAAATTTAAACAAGCATTAAGTAAAGGTAAATCCAAAGTAATCTCCTAATCAGGGGGTCGTAGTTAGAGGGAAAAAGATAAGTGCCAAAACAATTAAGGGCAAATAAATTATCGATGCATAAAAGTATTGCTTCATAAAACGTTCACGATTAATCAGTAGTAAAACCGAAGAACACAAGAAGCCCGCATTCAGTATACACGCTGAAAGGAAGTACCAACCATTACTCATTTTATACATGTAAGGCATGAGCGAAACAGCCATCAAGCCCAAGGTCCCTACAAAAATTAAGATCACCGCTTGCTTACCTGTCTCATCGTAAAGTGACATCATTTTGTAACCCGCACGCTGATAATCCTCTTTGTAAATCC
The DNA here is from genome assembly GCF_000170755.1 of Lentisphaera araneosa HTCC2155. Lineage (NCBI taxonomy): Bacteria > Pseudomonadati > Lentisphaerota > Lentisphaeria > Lentisphaerales > Lentisphaeraceae > Lentisphaera > Lentisphaera araneosa. Next base: position 56,998 of record NZ_ABCK01000008.1, on the reverse strand, counting down.
AAGCTATTGAAAAGAAATGTGGTAACTGCCATACAAAGACGATTGCGAATGGAAAGAAGCCCCACCATTCAGTCTGTGGCAGAGTATGAAAGTCATTATTACTATTAGCTACCCAACCCGTCAAAATGGGAAATGCTCCAGGGAATGCACCTGCAATCGTATTGAGTGCGGTCTTTGTTTTCATGGGCGTATACATGAAAACATAAGTTACATAAGTAAATAAAGCTAAGTAGCCGACTTCTGGCCTGAAGAAGTGAAACAAAATATAAAGGCCTATCGCTAAACAAATATGACCAAAAAACAGCGCCTCACCCATCTGAACGCGTCCAGAAGGAATCGGGCGATCAGCGGTTCTATCCATCTTCTTATCAAGCTTATGTTCAACTGCCTGGTTCACAATATTCGAAGCGGCCCCAACAAAGCTCAAACCCAGCGTCAACCACAGCAACCCAAGGTAGTTCTGCATAGAAAAACTCATATTAGGATCACGCGCCATCACGTAACCCGCACTACCCGAAAAGACTGCCATAGCACTCAAACGAGGCTTGGTAAGTTCAATAAAGGATTTGACTCTACCCATTTTGCACATCCTTTTTGATCTCTACTGATAAGAGTTTAAATGCCGTAAAAGTAAAGGCTAAAATTAAAGCTCCATTCACCACGTGTGCGGAAGTTAAAACTGTCTCAGCAAAGCCAAACTTACCATCTTGGCGATTGTACACTGTGAAGAAAGCCACCACGCCTAATAAAATCTGAGCTGTCACCATCATGTGAAATGACATTCCAAACAGTTTATAACTTTTACTGAGGTTTTTAAATTTCATCAAAACAACGCCTAAAGCAAAAAGTAAGATTGCTACAGGCAGAGCAAAAGTCATGTGAGAAAAAAGCCACCCCGCATTGCCCTCAACAATTTCTTTGTAAATCACTTTACCCGTTTCGCTGTATTCAAATACTTTTGCTTTGTTCCTAAAAATTGCACCGAGCAATAACTGAATCACCACCGCACCGAGAGTAAATTTAGCTAAGCCTTTCAGCTTAGGGGCGAAACCTTCTTCCGGGATCTGCTCGATATAGAGCTTGGTGTTTTTCAAAAGTAAATAACACATGGCCGCCAAACAAAGTTGAGCAAAAACGCCATGCAAAACCGTCGTCAGCCAAAGTGTATTTTTAGCGACTGTCAAACCACCTAAGCAGCCCTGTATCACAACCATAATAAATACAATGAGTGCTAATTTAAAATTTCTTTCTTTATGGAAGTAACGTGAAAAAATTAAAACGAGTATGGCTAGGTAGCCGACAAATTGCCCCATCAACCTATGACCATGCTCATAAAAGCGATCTTGCTGAGCCGTAAAATAATTCCAAGAAGGCCAAAGAACTCCATCAGAAGTCGGCCAATCTGGGAAGGCCATTCCCGAGCGAGTCGACACCGTCATCGCCCCCATGTAGATAAGACCTACTGTGGAGACTAGAAAAGTCCATAGTAAGCTTTTGAAAATTTTTGCCTTACTCTCTTCACTTCTTGATTTGAGAAAAGCATTAGCCGCAAATAAGAGGGCTATAAATAGTGTAAATAGAACGATTTCAAACTGGCGCATTATTTTGTCAAGAAACTCTAGCTGTTAAAAATTTAACCGGTGGAAAGTAAAAGAATTTTTACTTTTTACAAACAAAGCCTAAACATAAAAAAACCAAGTGCGTTTCAAACTAATACTCAAGAATTATAATTTCATTGCGCACAAGGATTTCCGTGGATTTTCACAAGCCATGATATAAGTGTATTTTACACAAAAAACCATTCAAACGGATACTATAGAATGACTCGTGATTGATTATGCTTAAAAACTCTCTAAATTCACAAAAACAAAATGGATAAACTTTATGATTCTCTGCACTTTTGAAGAAATTGAAAACTACGCTTGCCTCAACCCTCGTTTTGCGACTGCCGCAAAATGGTTATTAGACCAGGATCTCGATAAGCTTGCTTTTGGCAAAACTATTATTGATGGTGATGAGATTTTTGCCATCAAAGAAACTCTAGCAGGAAGAAAAGAAGACAAAGCCAACTTGGAAGCACACAAAAAATACATTGATATACAAATCTGTCTCCAAGGGCGTGATAACATCAGGTGGAAAGCCAATTCAGAATGCCAAACCGTCTTGCAGGATTACTGCGAAGAAAAAGACATCATATTTTACATGGACAAATCCGTACAAAGTATACAGATCTACGATGACAAAGCAGCCATATTCTTTCCGGAAGATGCTCACGCACCACTAATTGCCGACGAAGAATTGACCAAGTTGGTCATTAAAGTTTTGGTTAATTAATTTTAAAGCATATCAATATAATGTTAAAATATCTTTAATATTGTTTTTTATGACCTGTTTGACCCAGTTTAGGTACATGAAAAAGATTTTATATTCATTTTGCTACGATAATATATATTATTAATTAAATTAATTAAACTAATTGGGAGCAATAATGCGCAAGTCAATTCTTGGTATGATTTTAGCAGGCGGCGAAGGCACGCGTCTATCACCTTTAACTACAAAACGAGCTAAACCAGCCGTACCATTTGGCGGTAAATATCGCATCATTGACTTTGTTTTGTCCAACTTTGTAAATAGTGGTATTCACTCACTATTTGTTCTGACTCAATTCCGTTCTCAAAGTATGAGTGAGCATATTATTAATGGTTGGAATATGTCCTCCCTAATGAAAGGTCAGTTTGTCGTTCCCGTTCCAGCGCAAATGCAAGGTGGAGACAAGCGTTGGTACGAAGGAACTGCCGATGCCATCTGGCAAAACATTCACTTACTACAGGATTTCACTCCTGACTTAGTCGCCGTTTTTGGTGGTGATCATATCTACAAAATGGATATCTCGCAAATGGCTAAGTTCCACGCCAAGCGCGATGCACTTGCGACCATCGCAGCTCTCCCCATTCCCATTGATGAAGGCTCACGTTTTGGTATCATTCAAGTAGACGAAGACTGGCGCATTACTGGTTTCCAAGAGAAACCTGATCATCCAACAGAGATCCCAGGCATGCCTGGCTACTGCTTAGCTTCTATGGGGAACTACGTATTTGATTCAAAATGGTTATACAAATCATTAAAAGCCGATTCACAAAACCCCGACTCGCACCACGACTTTGGTCATGATATTTTACCTCCGGCAGTAGAGAGTGGCCGTCTTTATGCTTACAATTTCTTTGAAAATAAGATCCCAGGCTCTGATGTAAGTAAAGACAATTACTGGAGAGATGTCGGCACGCTCAAATCATATTATGATTCAAACATGGACTTAAAAGAAGCCGACCCCCAGCTCGACCTCTACGGCTCAGGTTGGCCGATCCACACTTATAACTCACCATTACCACCAGCAAAATTTGTCCACGATGAACATCACCCCGACGGTAGAACACGAATTGGTCATGCGACAAATTCAATTGTTTGCGATGGCTGTATTGTCTCTGGTAGTTCTGTAAAAGAATCCATTTTGTCATCTGAAGTCCACGTTCACTCATTCTCTAGCATCGATAGCTGCATCATCTTAAACTCTGTCGAAATTTTTGAGAACTGCAAAATCAAAAATGCTATCATTGACAAACACGTCATCCTCCCTCCTGGCACAGTTATTGGCTACGATCGTCAAGCGGATGAAAGTCGTTATCACGTTGTCGACCTCTGCGAAGAACAAGGAACTTGGCTAACTGTAATTGAAAAAAATCACTCCCGTGTTAGTAAGGATACAAAAACTACCGTATTAACAATTTAGGCCAAATATTTAATGGAATATAAAGATTTTAAATCTGACTTATCTTCGATAGCAAGTCAGATTGATTCTTATTTATTAGAACACCCCTTCCCTAACACTGTCAGTCCTTCATGGCTCGGCAATGAAATGTCTTCTTATACCAAAAACGGCGGCAAGCGCTTGCGCCCCGCCCTTTGTCTTTGGTCTGCTGCTTTAGTCTCAGATTGTCCCGAGCTTGCAACTTCTGTTGCATCCGCAGCTGAAATATTCCATACATGGACTTTAGTTCACGATGATATTATTGACCGTGATGCGACTCGCCGCGGCCTGCCCACAAGCCATACGGCTCTTGCAGACTTCGCTCGGAAGGAACACGGTAGCGAAGGCGACAACGCTGATCATTTTGGTCTATCTATGGCCATTCTTACGGGAGACCTCCAACAAGCTTGGGCCCTGCGCCTCGTTAGCGAACAAGCCAACAAAGACCTCACGAGCGGCACGGCACTCGCAGTCATGGACCGTCTCCTTTCCCACGTCTATCCCGTCCTACTCGGTGGCGAAGCGATTGATGTGGAATTTGAACATCGCGAAATCGACTCAATTAGCCCTGAAGAAATCCTCAAAATGCTTGAGATGAAAACGGCTTGCTTACTCGAATTTTCAGCCCAAGCGGGTGTGGTAGTTGGACTTGAACTCGATAGCTTCGATCACGACTTAGTTCATCATGCGGGCCAATTTGCCTACAACGCAGGCCTAGCTTTCCAGCTTCAAGACGATATCCTTGGCGTTTTTGCTGATGAAAAGGAATTAGGCAAACCCGTTGGTAGTGATATTGCAGCACGAAAAGTCACTTTGCTTATTGTCGAAACGATCAAGATGACGAAAGCAGATGATAAAAAATTCATTTTGGACCTACTCGGCTCCAATCAGATCAGCTCCGAACAGCTTCAACAGGCGGCCGAAATCATAAAAACTTGTGGTGCACTCAGCAAAATCCAAGCCATGATGGATCAATATGTACAGGCTGCTGAGGAACATTTAGCCAAACTCCCTAATTCTCCTGCAAAAGAACGCTTAAAAGAGCTTGCACATTTCATGATTAAGAGAAACTTTTAGGCACTAATTTTAAAAATCCATTATGGAGTAAGACTATGACTATCAAAGGATGCTACACAGCACTCATAACCCCCTTTGATTCTAATGGTAATGTAGACTACGAAGCTTTTGAACGCATTATCAATGATCAAATTTCAGCCGGCATTGACGGCATTGTCGCTGTAGGCACAACTGGCGAATCGCCCACTTTAGGAATGAAAGACCATAGCGAAGTTATTCGCTTTGCCGTAAAGATAGCTGCAGGTCGCTGCCAAGTTATTGCTGGAACAGGCGCTAACTGCACGAAAGAAGCTATTGAACTCACTAAGCAAGCCCACATCGATGGTGCTGATGCTAGCCTTCAGGTAACCCCTTATTATAACAAGCCCACACAAGAAGGTTTATACCAGCATATCAAAGCCATTGCGGATAGCGCAGATATGCCCATCATCCTATATAACGTCCCTGGACGTTCGGCTATCTCGCTCACAATTGATACAATCGCTCGTATGAACGAGGTCCCTCAAGTTGTAGCCGTCAAAGAAGCCGGTGGTTGTGTCGATCGCATTAGCCAAATTAAACAAGCCTGCGATATCCAAATTGTCTCAGGAGATGACTCACTCACTCTTCCGATGATTTCTGTTGGTGCCACAGGCGTCATTAGTGTCCTCTCAAACATTCTGCCTGCGGAAATGACCCAACTCTGTAAGCTAGCTAACGAAGGCAACTTTTCTGAAGCACTTAAGCTCCATCAAAAATACTACCAACTCATGAATGATATGTTCGTCGAGTCCAATCCCATCCCAGTCAAAACAATGATGGCAGTCATCGGTTATGGTACAGAGACATTCCGCTTGCCACTCTGCCCGATTAGTGAAGCAGGACGCGAAGTTCTTTATAAGTCTGCACGCGAAGCTGGATTAAAGTTTTAGTCCGCGTATCAAATTTCTCCACAAAAAAAAAGCTCGAGTTTTTAACTCGAGCTTTTTTATTGGCTAAGAAGAATTTACTTTGACGAAATCTTCGCTTTAAGCCATTCACGTATACTTTGAATCGTGTAGTAGAAGCCCGGGATCAATAATGTCCCTAAGATGGCTGCGACCATCATACCACCGAATACGATCACACCAAGCGAACGACGGCTTGCTGAACCCGCCCCCGTTGCGATTACTAAAGGAATTACGCCTAGGATAAAAGAAATGGCCGTCATCAACACAGCCCGGAAACGCAAACGTGCCGCAATGACTGCAGCATCGAGAATCGTCTCACCGGATTCACGTTTTTCTTTTGCGAACTCCACAATAAGAATCGCTGTCTTCGAAGCTAAGCCAAATAGTAAAACGATACCGACTTGCGAGTAAATATTATTATCCATTTTCATCAACCAGTTAAAGCCTAGGGCACCAAACATCGCCACAGGGACCGACATCAGTACTGAAATTGGAGTAAACCAACTTTCGTATTGAGCCACTAGAAAAAGGAAAATGAAGACAATCGCTAGAGCAAAAATGAGCCCCACATTACCAGATGAAATTTTCTCTTGATAGGACATACCCGTCCAGTCATAAGAATACCCCGGAGGAAGCACGGAACGTGCCACCTCTTCCATTGCATCCATTGCTTGACCTGAACTATAACCAGGGGCAGCACCGCCATTAAAGGTAATGGAATTAAATAGATTATAACGGTTAATAACATCTGGGCCAACCATTGATTCTAAATTAACCAAAACACCTAAAGGCACCATATCTCCACTACGTGATTTCACATAGATTTTTTCAATGTCTTCGGGCTCTGACCTAAAATCAGTCTGGGCCTGTAACTTAACCTGATAACTTTTACCAAATTTATTAAAATCATTGACATAAGCCCCGCCTAAATAGACTTGTAAAGCACTGAAAATCTCGTTCATTGGAACATTAAGATCATGGGCTTTTTCACGATCAAGATCAACAAAAATTTGGGGTGTATTAGCCGTAAAGAAGGTACTCACTCGAGCAATTTCTGGACGTAGATTTGCCGCCATAATCAAAGCGCGAGAAATCTCCGCCATATCTTTTGGGTCACGCCCTAGAGTATCCTGTAAAATAAACTCAAAACCATTACTGGCACCCAAGCCAGGAATTGCGGGGAGCTCGAATGGAAATGAGCGGGCTTCGGGCATGCCAAGCATTTTACGGTAGGCCTGTGCAATGATTGCCTTCACTTGCTTTTCAGCCTCCGCTCGTTGACCCCAGTCATCCAAAGGTACAATCATAAAACCAGCATTGGATGAATTCGCACCATTAATCATACCATAACCATTAACTGTCATTACGGCACTCACTCCAGGGATCTGAGAAATCATATGTTCCATTTCATCAATAACTGCACCCGTACGCTCTAAAGAAGCACCCGGGGGTAATTGAACGTCAACTAAGAAGTTCCCTTGGTCTTCATCAGGGAGAAAGCCCGTAGGCGTTGAAGTGTAAAATTGAAAAGTCAAAAAGAGCATGCCACCAAAGCAGAGCATGGTGATAATAATCTTTCTTATAGAAAGCTTAACAAAGCCCGCATACTTATCCGTACTCCAAGAAACAAGTTTATTGAATTTTTCAAATAAGAAGAACTTCTTCTTTGTTTTATCTTGAGGTCGCAAAAAACAAGAACAAAGCGCTGGGCTCAGTGTCAAAGCATTTAATGAAGAAATGCACACCGCCACAGAAATCGTTACCGCAAACTGACGATACAGAGTTCCTGTAATGCCTGGCAAGAAAGCCACGGGCACAAATACGGCTAAAAGAACTAATGTTGTCGCAACGATGGGACCCGACACCTCTTCCATAGCTTTCTGAGTCGCTGCACGTGGAGACAAGCCTTCTTCGTCCATAAGTCGTTGGACATTCTCTAAAACAACAATGGCATCATCCACCACAATCCCAATCGCCAAAATCAAACCAAAAAGAGTCACTGTATTCAAGGTGTAACCCAAAGCGAGGAGAAAAGCGAAAGTCCCAATAAGCGAAACGGGGATAGTCAAGGAAGGGATAATTGTTGAACGAACATCTTGCAGGAAGATATAAACTACGAGAATCACCAATAAGACCGCTACGAAGAGAGTACTTATAACCTCGTCGATTGAGGCTTCAATAAATTTAGTCGTATCATAAAGAATATCGTACTCAATATCATCAGGAAAACTCTCCGCAATTAAATCCATTTCAGCTCTCACAGCATCGGCAACGGCAATACCATTTGCTGATGGCAACTGATAAATAGGCATCACAAGTCCAGGCTGACCATTTAACTTAGAAGTTGAATCATAATTCACCGCTCCAAGTTCTACAGATGCCACATCATTTACGCGTACAAAGGAACCGTCTTGGTTGGCACGCACAATGATACGTCCGAACTCTTCTGGCTCACTTAAACGTCCTTGGGTCTGAACAGTGTACTGAAACTTCTGGCTAGCCTTACTCGGTGCGCCACCAACAATACCTGCTGCCACTTGGACATTCTGCTCTTCAATAGCAGAAACCACTTCTTGGGGAGAAAGATTGAGCGCTGTCATTTTATCTGGATCCAACCACACACGCATCGAGTAATCTTGACCACCAAACAGAGTAATATCACCCACACCAGGAAGACGAAGTAAACGATCCTTTACATTAATCGTCGCATAATTAGACAAGAAGAGGCCATCGTAAGTTTTCTCGGGTGAAAGGAGATTCACAACCAAAAGCATAGAAGTACTTTTTTGACGTACTATTACCCCTTGACGAGTTACTTCCGCAGGTAGTTTTGCCGTAGCCGCAGAAACCCGGTTTTGGACATTAACTGTATTAATATTTGGATCAGAAGAGACATCAAATGTCACTGTGATTGTAACATTGCCATCATTACTGGCCTTGGATGATACATAAAGCATATCTTCCACACCGTTAATTTCAGACTCTAGTGGAGTAATAACCGTGTCAATCAGTGTTTTTGAATCAGCACCAGGGTAAGACGCCGTAACGGACACTTGAGGTGGTGTGATTTCTGGATACTGCGCGACGGGTAAATTCACCATCGCAATACTGCCCGCAATCAGGATAATAATTGAGATGACAAAGGCAAACCTTGGTCGCCTAATAAAAAAGTTTTCGGAAGACATCTGAATTATTCCTTAGAAGACTCTGGAGCTTCTTTCATATGCTCGGTTTCATCCACTTCTACTCGAGCAGGAATCCCTTTGACTGGACGACCAGGAATAACTGTTTGAAGGCCAAGTGTAATGACTTTTTCACCTTCTTCGAGCCCCTCTTCTATAACAAAGTATTCCTCAAAGCTTTCCTTGAATTCTACACGCTTAATTTCGGCTTTGCTTTCTTTGTTGACAATAATTACATAATGGCCTGCCTGATCCTGCATAACAGCTGATTGCTGAACGACGATTTTAGGCTTTCTTTCTTCTTCACCATTGACTCGCTCAGAATCATCTTCTGGCGGTATATAAGTCAACAAAACCTTGACGAACATACCATCACGAAGGAGTCCCTCTGGGTTGTCAAAATGAGTTGTTGCTTTAACCGTACCTGTTGATTTATTGATGCGGTTATCAAAGAAAGCAATATTACCTTCATGACTATATTGTGTCCCATCTGGAAGTGATAATCTACATTGAATACGATCAGTTATTGTACGTCTCAATTCTTTCGTCACAAATTTCCTTTGGAAATCCACAAGTTGACGTTCTGGAATATCAAAATCCACTTCCATCTTCTCAGTAGAAGTCACATTCACCAAAACTCCTGAAGATGGGGAAATGAGATTACCTGTATCGTATTGTCTCGCACCAGGTATTCCGGTAATGGGTGAACGAATTTCACACCAATCAAGGTGCAACTTTGCTTCATCTCTTTTCGCCAAAGCTAAATTAAGTGCCGCCAAAGCTTCATCGCGATCGCCAATAGCTTTATCGTAATCCTGTTTAGCAATAGCTTTTTTCTCGTCGAGCTTTTTCATACGTTCAAAAATACTTTCACTTAAAGTTAAACGAGCTTTCGAGCTCTCTAACTCAGCTTGAGCACGCTTGAGATTGATTGCGTACTGATCTTTTTCAATCGTGTACAACAGATCTCCTTTGTTAACAGAAGTTCCAGTTTGAAAGTGACGCTTCTCTAATATGCCTTCCACTCGGGCACGCAAATCTACCGATGAAAACGAACGCACTCGCCCAACTAACTCAGTCGTGGGTTGAACTGACATTGACAAGGCTTCTTCATAAACGACCTGAGGAACAGGCGCTTCTTTAACAACTTTTTTCTCTCCGCAAGAAAATAATAATAAGCTTAAACTTAGAAAAATTATTTTTCTTGATTTTTCGATGGTTTCCATGGTCCTCCAAGGGCGTTATAAAGGGTTATTGTTTCGCTAAGTAATAGCATATTTAAGTTAAGTACATCTTCTCGAGAAGCGAGAACTTCTCTTTGGTACTGAAGTAATTCCAGTTGAGTAATTAGGCCGTTTTCTAAACGGACCTGAGATTTTTCCTGAGCTTTTAATAAGCGCTCAAGTCTTTGCAGTTCCAAGACTCGACGTTCTTCATATTTTTGTAAATTAATAATCGCATTTTCCACTTCACCAATGGCAGTAGAAACTGTTTTTCGATAAACGTCTTCGGCATTTTTGAGTTTCACACGTGCAATTTCTTCTTGTGCATCAAGAGTGGGATCTAAAATAGGGAAATTAATGCTTGGCATGATCCCCACAGCCCAGTCACTAAACAGGCCCGAAATTGAGCTTGAATCTGTTGCACCTGACAAAGTTACTGAAACATCTGGAAGGTGAGCCGCACGAGCTGCTTCTTTGTAATTCCAAGCGCTTTTTATACGAAGTTCAGCCGCAACTAAATCAGGACGACGTTCAAGTAAGTTCGCGTTTAAGACATCTGGTTTGTCCACGAAAGAAACTGCGTCAGTTAAATTTTTTGGTTCTAGCTTAAATTGCCCAGGGATTTCTCCCATCAGTGTCGCCAAAGTATTTTGTTGCAAATGACGTAAACGTTCTAGATCTTTAACATTAGCTCTTAAACGAAGGTTCTCAGCTTCCTGCGCTAAAAAGAGTTCATCACTTTCTAAGCCGAGCTCATGGCGATCTTTATAGTATTGATAAAGTTTATCTGATATCTCTAAAGCATCTTGGTGAAGGACAAGTAATTCGTCATATTCACGAAGAGAAAAATAAGCTACCCCAACTTGATAAACAATCTGGAGTGCGACTGCATCATAATCGGCTTGAGTCGCTTGGTACTCCGCTAAAGCTCCTGCTGATAGACTCGAGATTCTCCCCCAAATATCCGCTTGCCAACTTAGTGAGCCTCCCGCAATAGCTTCTTTATTGGTACTACTATCGCGATTAACACGATTAAAATCTTGTGACAAATTTAATTCACCAGAAATTTGTCCTTCAGATTGAGCTAAAGACAGTTCTTTTTGCGCTAATAGAACACGATTACGCGCCAAAGTCAGATCGAAGCCTTCTTTGGCGGCTTTTTGAATCAAACGATCGAGTTCTGGATCTCCAAATGAACGCCACCAATCTTCACCAATTTCAGTCTGCTCTTTGCCTTCCCCGAGCCAACGCGCTTCTACATTTTCATCGACTGGCGCATCCTGCATTGGCTCTTTTTTAAGCGCATCCCATGAACTACATGAGCTAAATAGCAAGCCCATCAGCACCGCGCATAAGTAATACTTCATGTGTATATCCCTGTTTTCCAAATTATTAAAATTTATACTTCAAATTTACTAATCCTAATTAAGTCATGCTTATATTTAAATTTTTTGTGAATTATTTAATAAAATACTTTCGTTCCTTAATGACTTCTGCAACAGCCTCTGGAACATCTTTCTCCCAGCCAGGCTTACCATCTGCAATTTTCTTCAAAACTTTTCGTGAATAAACACTCAAGTACTCGGGGTTATAATTTTTAATATCCTTCACTTTCCCATGTACTTTCACGAAATCAAAAAGCATCTGTAAGTCAGAATCCACTTTAAAGTTTTCAACCGTTATCAACTCATCTTTGTACTGCCAAGGATACACATAAAGACCTACTTGATTTTTAAACAGGCGTCCCATAGCTTCGAGGATGCCGCCTTCAAGATCATTGTAGTATTCCACATTAAAGAGCTCCATCAAACTAGCCGCTCCCATAGCTACTGCTACGGGTCGATTGGTGTTCATACGGAGGTAGTGACCTAAACGGTAGTATTCTTTATAGTTAGAAATCAGAACTTTATAACCCGAAGCCGCCAACATATCTGCACGAGCTAAGAAATCATGAAGGTCGATACTTCCAGAACCCTGCATGAGGTTATTCATAGTAATTTCCATGATCGGCACAATTTCTTCTGTTCCAACGCCAATTTCTTCTGAGAACTGCTCAAGTGCGGTTTCCATGATATCGATATTTACATTACATACGGGTCGGAAACTACCGCGTTCAACAATTACAGATTTTTTATAGAAGACTGATGAGGGAAGGAGGACTGATTTATCGGGGCCAAACATTGCCGCATCACTTAAACCTAGTTTCACTAAGTTGAGAAGCATTAAACGGTTATCCACTCTGCGGAATTCAATACCTTTGAATTCAACCATATCTATCTCAATACGGTCGCGACTTAAATTATCTAAAAGTGATTCGAGTAAGTTTTCAGGACGATGAGCTAAATTAAAAGCCGAGTGAATCAAATTTACACCCACAATACCCAGGGCTTCTTGTTGCAAGGAATTAGTTTTATCTTTTAAGTTAACGTGAATGATAATTTGGCTGAAATCATCCCCTGGACGCGACTGAAATTTAACACCTAACCAGCCATGGCATTTATTCGTACCAGAAAAATTACGCGCTGAAACAGTGTCTGCAAAAGAGAAGAAACAGGTGCTGTCGCCACGACCATACTCAAGTCTTTTTATATTTAGATCATATTCATAATCCAACATGTCTTGCAAGCGTTGTTGCCCTACATAACGCTGACACTTACCGTAAATGGAGTCACTAACCACCATATCGTAAGCTGAAATACTTTTCGCAATTGTTCCTGCAGAACCACCTGCTTGGAAAAACCAGCGCACAACTTCTTGTCCAGCTCCAATCTCAGCAAAAGTCCCATAGATCCTATTATCCAAATTGACTTCAAGCGCCTTTTCCATCGTGCTCAAAGACTCTGTCATTTTACTCATTTTAACTCTCCGGTGACATATAATAATACTTACAAAAAAATATATATAAAATAACAATAAAACTCAATCACATTTTCACTAGAACTTACGGCTCGAAACACGCAAAAAAACCTTTTCTCAACTTCTCTTCATTTAATTTTTTCCCGATAAAAACGATTCGGTTTTCATCCTTGTAATCTTTTTCTGCCACTTCGTCCTCAAACAAACGATGCACAGACTGAAAAACCGTACTTCCTTTAACCCCCGAAAGGTTCACTATCCCCTTCATTCGATAAATTACTTGAGATGTATCAAAAAGCGATGCTCCAATCCATTGACGAAATGCTCCATTGTTCAAACTGCCTTTCTTACATATTGATAAAGATGCCATGTCACTATGTTCATGGCTATGAGAATGGTCGTGATTGTGAGAATGGTCGTGATCGTGAGAATGGTCGCGATTGTGATGTGTCTCTCCTTGCAAAGCTTTCAGATCTACTCGAAAACCGCCCTGCTCCAACAAAGCTGCTAAATCACTGACTTCACCCTTAACTGTTTCCTCATAGTCTGCTAAAGGATTTAAAATTTTCAATCTTGCTAAATCAAATCCCTCAACTAGATCCATCTTATTGAGTAAAACTTTATCCGCATATATCAACTGTTTAAGCCCTTCCGGCGTCTCTAAAACTGAATCCACATTAGCACAATCAAATACCGTAACGATGCCATCCAGATAAAACCTTTTATTCACATGAGAGTCAAAATAAATCAACTCAGCAACCGGAGCGGGATCTGCTAAACCGGTGGTCTCAATAACAATTTGATCAAATTCTTTTTCACAACTTAATAAGTTTAACAATATCTTGGTCAAATCACCCTTAACTGTACAACAAAGACAACCATTATTCAGTTCAAGCACTTGGTCTTCTGCATTGGTTACTAAATCACCATCTAGACCTACTTCGCCAAATTCATTTATAATTAGTGCTAGACGTTTATCGCCCTGTTCAACTAAATTATTTAACAAAGTGGTTTTGCCTGCTCCCAAAAAACCGGTGAGAATCGTTACTGGAATCTTATAATCTTGTTTACGCATAAAAAAAGCCGGTTTAAACCGGCATCAAACTAAAGCTTTTTGTAAATATCTTCGAGAGTCAACTTTTGATCAATCATCATGACTTGAAGGTGATAAAGCAACTGAGAGATTTCTAGAGCTGTATCGTCGTCAGTCTCAAATTTTGCAGCCATCCAAACTTCGGCTGCCTCTTCCACAATTTTTTTCCCGATGAAGTGAGTACCTTTATTGAGTTCCTTAACAGTTCCTGAATTTGGATCTCCAGCTGCAGCTTTTTTACTGAGCTCTTCAAAGAGTTCTTCGAAAGTTTTCATTATATATCCTGAATTAAATAAAAAACGCAGCTCAAAATATGAGCTGCGTTCGAAATTTCAATACTAAATCTAAAGCTTAAGCAGTGATAACCGTGATAAGGTCGAGTACTTTGTTTGAGTAACCCATTTCGTTGTCGTACCAAGATACGAGCTTAACGAATGTGCCATCAAGTGCAATACCTGCTTTCGCATCGAAGATTGATGTGAGTTCGCAACCACGGAAGTCAGTAGCAACTACTGCATCTTCAGTGTAACCGAGAACACCAGCAAGCTCGTTTTCAGAAGCACGCTTCATTTCTGCACAGATTTCTTCGTAAGAAGCATCTTTTTCGAGCTCAACAGTTAAGTCAACGCAAGAAACGTCAGAAGTTGGAACGCGGAAAGCCATACCAGTAAGTTTACCGTTAAGCTCAGGAAGAACTTTACCTACAGCTTTAGCTGCACCAGTTGATGAAGGAATGATATTCTCAAGAATACCACGACCACCTCTCCAGTCTTTCGCAGAAGGACCGTCAACAGTTTTTTGTGTAGCAGTTGCAGCGTGAACAGTAGTCATAAGACCACGCTTAATGCCGAACTTGTCGTTAAGAACTTTAGAGATAGGGGCAAGACAGTTAGTTGTGCAAGAAGCGTTAGAAACGATGTCTTGACCAGCGTACTTGTCAGTGTTAACACCGTAAACGAACATTGGAGTAGCATCTTTAGAAGGAGCAGAAAGAACAACTTTCTTTGCGCCAGCAGCGATGTGACCACGTGCAGTTTCGTCTGTAAGGAAGAAACCAGTTGATTCAACTACTACTTCAGCGCTTACGTCGCCCCATGCGAGATCCGCAGGGTTACGTTCAGCAGAAACGCGAACTTCAGAACCGTCTACTACGAGTTTACCGTCAACAACTTCAACAGAACCGTCGAAACGACCGTGTACTGAGTCATATTTAAGCATGTATGCGAGGTAGTCTACGTCAAGAAGATCGTTAATACCTACAATTTGAATATCGTCACGTTTTGCAGCTGCGCGAAAAACGTTTCTACCGATACGACCGAAACCATTAATACCGACTTTAATTGCCATTGTATTATCCTTAGTTTATTTTGTTTTTGTTTAGAAATTTTTATGAGTGCGTACTATAAGCGTAAATCTTTTTTTGCCTATCTTTATGACTCAGATTACTCCACATGATGATCCATATACTTGGATGGGCTCTGATGTAGGGGCTTACCAACGGGTCTTGCCGGCACGCCAACAACTGTCGTATGCCCTTCCACATCATCAAGGACAACACTTCCTGCACCAATTTTAGCTCCTGCACCAATACAGATATTACCTAGCAGTTTAGCTCCTGCACCAATGAGAACGCCATTACCCACTTTCGGGTGACGATCTCCACATTCCTTACCTGAACCCCCGAGGGTAACTTCGTGTAAGATCGAGACATCATCACCCACAACAGCCGTTTCTCCTGCGACAAATGAAGAAGCGTGGTCGAGGAGAATACCTGTACCAAAGCGAGCACCTGGGTGAATATCCACACCAAAAATCTCAGCATTGCGAGATTGAATATGGCTAGCTAAATGGGCTCGACCTTTATTCCATAAGATATGAGCTAAACGAGACGCTTGTAAAGCCTGAAAACCTTTGTAGTACAGCATAGGAATGACATAGCAGTTGCAAGCGGGGTCACGATCACAAATCGCCTTCAAATCTTTCTTTGCGGCCTTCGCTAAAAACGGGTCTTCAGCGTAGAGTTCCGTAAAAATATGTTCAAGATCTTCAGCACTGACATATTTTTCACCTAAACTTTCCGCGAGGCGAGAAGTCAAAACTTGCTCAATACTGGACTTGGATAAAATGGCTTCATCAATCAGTTTTGCGAGACGGTGCTCATCCTGCTTCACAGCCTCCGCCTGAGTCAAAATTTCCTGCCAAAACTTGCTAATCATGTTTACTCCTGAAATTTAATCAAGCCAAACTTATGCCATAATTTCTAGAATCAAACTCAAAAAAATCATTTAGTCTTTAAGTTAACCCAAATCAAACCCACATATTCATAGATTGATTTTCTTGTCAACTCTAGTGCTTCTGCACTTGGCATGGGGACAAACCAAGCATCGCCATATGATTCATAATTTGCGGGAGTCGCAAAAACATTGAGGCCATAACTTTTAAATAATTTCATCGCACGAGGAGTATGAGTCGCATCCGTCACTAAGAGCAGCTTTTCAGTTCCACAAACCTCTTTAGCGAATTGAGCCTCTTCATTCGTGTCTCGAGGTTGAACAGAAAAACTAATATCTTCCGGATTCACTCCCAAACTAATAGCCGCCTGAGTCATAATTTCTCCATGAGGCTGCTTGCCATTAACGCCAAAACCAAAAAATATAAATTTCGCCTCTGGATTCAACTGCTTTTGCCTCAAACCCTCCATCAAGCGCGATCGTGCTGTTCGACTCAACTTCAAACTATCTGGCCAATGCTTCTGAGAACTATGACCCGAACCCAAAACTGCAATATATTTTGCATCTAAATGATTTGATGAGGGCGGGTATTGATACTCCAGAGGGCGTGCAATCAAATGACTCACTGGGGGGAAACTCAACAGCAAAATTGACAAACTTGCGATCATCGCAACTTTATACGCTCGCTTCTTATCATCTTTCTTTTTCCATAGATAAAAAGAAACCCCTAGTGCTATACAAAATAACACGAGGGGATTAATAAAAAAGACAACTGCTTTTTTAATAAAAAACATTAAGCATCTAAATCTTGAACTTTTCCAATGCGGCGACCGTGACGTCCACCTTCAAATTCAGTTTCCATCCATGCTTTAATAAATGCAAGGAGTTCATCTTCGCTAAATTGCGCTGCACCTAAACACAACACGTTTGATCCGTGATGCTGACGCGTCATGCGTGCCGTTTCTTCAGAGTAAACAAGTGCAGCTAAAATACCATCCAACTTATTGGCGAGCATACTCATACCAATACCATTATTACATACTAAAATGGCACGATCGGCTTCGCCAGTAGAAACAGTTTTTGCTGCAGGAATACCAAAATCTGGGTAGTCACAGCTATCTAAACCTTCACAACCAAAGCTCTGAACTTCATGGCCTTGAGATTCTAAGTAATCTTTTAATTTTTTATTGAATTCAAAACCTGCATGATCTGATGCAATCGAAATTTTCACTTTGTTCTCCGAAGAATTAATTAACTTAAAATGATTCTTGACTCATCTACCTAAAAAGCAAATTCATTTCCTTAAGAACTCGCGACTTTGTGTCATAAATCTTAGTTTTGCTCAATATAAGGACGGATCAAATTGAGCAAGTGGGCATGAACTTCTTCCAGCGATTGAGATGCATCAAGCTTTTGCATTTCTTTGCGCTCATCGCAAAGTTGTGTATACATGGCTCGCGTGCGATGAAAAAAGTCAATTTGCTCAAGCTCAAAACGATCGAGAGCTCCACGACCACGCGCACGCTCAAGCCCTAATTCTGGATCTAAATCCATAAAAATCGTTAAACCAGGAGTCATATCTGCCAAGCAAATATCGTGAATGGGACGAATTAAATCTAAGCCTAACTCACGACCTCCACCTTGGTAAGCCCAAGTCGAATAAAAGAAGCGATCACAAACTAGCCATTCACCTCGCTCAAGTGCGGGACGAATCACATTCTCGACTAATTGCACCCGAGCGGCATACATAATCAATAGCTCTGTACGTGCGTCAACTTTCTCATCCACCGAAGCTGACTTAATCACCGTGCGTAAATCTTCGGCCATGGGTGTTCCGCCTGGCTCTCTGGCTAAAGTTACCGTTTGCCCCTGCTCTTCTAATAAATTTTTAATGAGTTTAATGGCCGTACTTTTACCTGCGCCTTCACTTCCTTCGACCACAATAAAACGTGAGCAATCCATTACTTAAAAATCTCCTTGAGATACAAAGCGAATTCGTATTGACGAACTTTTTTGTATTCAGCCCCCATCTTAGCTTCCATCTTTCCATACTCCACAGGATCATTAAAAACTGCAGCAGTAGGAACTAAGTTGGACACGAGATTTGGTAATTCGTCATGTAAGTCACAGGCAATTGAACGGCGGTACCAATAACTTGCATTTGGTAAATCACCTTCAACTCGGTGCATCACGCAATGCAGATAACTCGCTTCTAAATCACCGATATTACTAATGATTTCATGACCTTCATCCAAACAATCCCAAGCCAGATAAAAAGCCGATTCAAGCATCTCTTTCTTTTTACCGCTTAAACTTTTAAATTTAGGTGACTTTGCCATCACCGCTTCAGCTTTTTTGACCAAATCCGCTTTTGCGGGGCTCAAGTCCAAACGCTTACTAAATGGCGCCTGATCAAAAGTTTCGGTAATTGCGGGATCTTTAAGGTCTTTAACAAATTTATCTAATGTTTGAATCATACTGCCCCCTCTATTTCTTATTCGATAACCAATCCATTAAGGCCATCAATAAGCCTGAAAAGACAAAGGTAATATGCATCGCTATTTTTAACTTCACTTCTTGGGGATTCAATTCACCTTCGCGCATAAAAACTTTGAGCAATTCAATAGAAGAAATCGCCACAATTGAGCCGATCAATTTAATCTTTAATTGACCAAAGCCGACTTTACCCATCCAACCCGGCTTATCTTCATCAATCACCACATCAATTTTAGAAACAAAACTTTCGTACGCACTGAAAGTGATGATGACGAGCAAATTGGCAATGAGAGAAATATCTATGAGTGTCAGCACAGAAATGATAAGTTCTGACTTGGTAATTGTCCCTATAACCGTCACTAAATGAAAAACTTCCTTCGAAAATTTAACGAGGAGAAGCGCTAAACCTACAACTAAACCTACGTAGAACGGAGCTAATAACCAACGACTCGTAAACAAAAACTTTTCAAAAGCATTTTCAACTTTCTTTAACATTGTATCTTCCTATTGACAATTATTTTTAATTCCGCCTAAATTAGCGGAGCTTTACTTTTGAACAATCACAAAAAAACTTTTTCTTTATGCCAAAGCAAGATGACCACACAAATATCTACCGAGCCTGGTACATGCGTCTACAAGAACATGCCGAAGGCATCTTAAAAAACTACGCTCTTTCATGCCCAACTTTGAGCATATCAAATAAGCTCAACAAAACTTTAGGTCATTGGTCTAAATCAAAAAATGAAATTTGCTTAGCAGAAACTATCTTCTATGAATTCCCTTGGGATCAAGTTTTACATGTTTTTAAACATGAACTGGCTCATATGATAGCCGACCTCGCCTACCAAGGTAGCAACGAGACTTCCCATGGCCCCTCTTTTAAAAAAGCCTGTTCTGAGCTCGGCATTTCATCCGAAGCCAGCTTGCGAAACCCGCAAAAACACTCCTCACTGAACAACAAAATCAATAAACTCTTAGCTTTATCCAAATCAAGCAATCAACACGAGGCCACTAACGCCGCGATAAAAGCACAAGCACTGATGGATAAGTATAATCATAACTTGCACGAGCACAATTTCTCCTTTCGCTCAATTGGCACAGCCTTCAAGCGTTGCCCTATGTGGCATAGTCAAATTATCAATATTTGCAGTCGATATTTTTACGTGAAAGTTCTAAAAAATTACTCGAATCGAGAAGAAAAATATTTCTTCGAGTTTTATGGCGAACTGCAAAACATAGCCACTGCGGAATACATTTATAATTTTCTCTACTCCCAAGGTCAGAGCCTTTGGAAAGAATATAAGAAAGCTGGACAGAGGCGAGAACAATTCCTCCTAGGCTTATATGAGGGGTTTGAATCAAGCTTGAAGCATAATAAACATGCCAGCCAGAACTCACTCATTCACCTAAGAAATCCCGCCTTATTAGATTTCTTCACAAGCCTCAATCCTCGAACGCGATCTATTTCTTATAAATACAAAATTGACCCTGCCCTCTATAAACAGGGCCAACAAATCGGACGCAAACTTAAAATACCCAAGTCACTTTCTAAGAAAACGGCTCAAAAACGACTTAATTAACACATTTCTAAATGCTGTCTTGCTTAAATAAAGTTTTCAAAAATGAAAACTGGCTTTTATTATATGAACGCATTTAAATAGGAGACCTACGATGTTAATGAAAAAATTACTTACAGCCGGAATTATCGGCCTAACAGCTATTACGACAAATCAAACGGCTCAAGCTCACTGTGAAGTGCCTTGTGGAATTTACGATGATGGCGCACGTGTCATTCAAATGCTTGAAGACACAAAAACCACTGCCAAAGCTAGTAAAATGATTGCGGAACTCGCAGGAAAAACTGATGCTCAGTCAGCTAATCAACTCAGCCGTTGGGTCACAAACAAAGAAACTCACGCACAAAATGTTATTGAAACAATAAGTCATTACTTCTTGACTCAACGTGTGAAAGCTTCTCAAAAAGATTACAAAGACCGCTTAGCTAAGCACCATGCCATTATGGTTGCCGCTATGAAGGTCAAACAAAATGCCGATGGCAAGTACTCTGAGGAACTCACAAAAGCTATCATGGCTATTGTGCCCTACTACCACGTGCACCTCGAGCACAGCCACTAAGAATTTTTTAGATCTTAGAAAGGCCTTTGCGAATCTCGCAAAGGCCTTTTTTATGTGCCGAAACTAAAATATGTCGATGGTCTCATCTTCATTTAAAGCTTTTTCTTTTCTGTTCTTTTTCATTGTGGCTCTATCAGCTTCTATACCATAACGGAAGTAAACCGTAAACATCAAAGCCGACATCGCAGTTTGATAGGCCTTCGCTTCAACATTCTTCCCTGCTCCCCAAGCTAATTCATGCGACCAGTAACCCTCGGGATGTTGATTTTTAATGAGAACTTTTTGAAATGCTGAGTTCCATTCTTTCCAATGCTTGCCTCCATGCTGAAACATCGCAAAGGTTTGATAATACCAAGCATACATGACCCATTTTTTAGGTGAATGATTCCAATTCATTTGAGGCACAGCTTCTTTGCGAAGGCGATCCATAATATTATCCACATAACTGTCACCTTTTGCCGCCCCCAATAATTGCAAGCACAAAGCTCCTGCTGCCGCTAAGCCCGCATTTCCTCGACCAGCACTTGGCTTTGATGTTCCCGAATAGGGAAAGTGATATTTTGCCATGAGCTTCATGCGAGGAATTGATCGAGTAATCGCTTCATCAAGACCATCAAATTCTAAATCAATCGCATCCAAAGCTTTTAGGGCTTGATAATTCCAAAAGGAAATCGAATTATCCCAGCGCGGCCCCTTTTTATAATTATAGTCAAAATCCCCTTCTGCTTTTTGCCCCTTGATTAGTGTAGCCGCAAACGCTTTCAAAGGCCTTTCCAAACTATAATTGCCGGTCATCAGGTAAGCTTCTGCCAAAGCATAGACTTTTATGGCGTGAGGATAGCCGTGTAATACACGCACATCACCAGTTCCCACACTCGGGCCACCAGCAAAATAGGTGAGATCTTCTTGGGTCACATTGCGTAGACCCACAACTCTATCATTTGAATTAATACCTACAGCACTCACAAGATCAACTCCTGGACTTGAACTGGCCAACCATTGAATGGCTTTACTCACCGTTTTACCATAACGCTTAGATTGCGGTGTATCTCCATTAGCTAAATAAGCTAAGAGAGCTAAACCCGTCACGCCGCTATTGCCCCAAGAACCATCCGGTCTTTGATTTTTCGCTAGCCAATCCAAGGCTTTTAATAAACTCTCTTCAGTTTGATCGGCATTATGTTTGCTTCGTAATCTTTGTTTAGACTCAGGTGTGCGACCGATAAACATGGAAGATGATAAGCCTGTGGATGTAGATGGTTTTAAAATATCTAATGAGCTCATATCATTACTCATGTCTACCGCAGGAGGATCAATAGAAAACTCTTCAACAGTCGGCTCCAACTCATCAATAGACAGCTTATCCACTTGTTTATTTTCATCAACTATTGGAAGATCACATACAGTAGGTTCTACTTGAGGAACTTGTGGTGGTTCTGGCTTAGGCACGGGAGGGACTTCATCAACAGAACGAGTCACTTCTACTTGGGGGTTTTCAGTTTTGGGCTCTGCTTTATAAAAGCTAACAGCAAAAACTAAAAGCACGTGAAAGCCTGTAGAAATAAGAGGTCCCAGTAAAGTTTCCTTCAGTTTCTTCTTGCGATACTCTTGCTGAATGTGAATTAATTCTTCTGAACTTAAGAGCCCAAATGGGTCTTCTAAATGATCTTGATCTGACATAAGCACCTCACTTTTATTAACTTAATGATTCACTCTAATGTGAGGAAAAGTAGATAGCAAGTGTCAATGTGTCATTTTTGTCACTTTTTTCATATTTATCGTTTATACACAAAAAAGCCTTTGCGACAATCGCAAAGGCTTTTAAAATCTCTATAAACTCTAGCTTAGAAGATATCTATAGTTTCTTCTCCACCAGCAGCTTCTTTCTCTTTCTTTTTCTGAGTCGCTGACTTTGGCTTAGTTTTCTTAACCGAAGTAGAAGGCAAGTAGCGATAATAAACTGTAAGCATCAAAGCCGCCAAAGAAGTTTGGTATGCCTTTGATTCAAGGTTTTTACCTGCACCCCATGCTAATTCATGTGACCAGTAACCTTCTGGGTGTTGGTTTTTCATGAGAACATTTTGGAATATTTTATTCCAGCCTTTCCAATGATTACCACCGTGTTGGAACATTGCAAAAGTTTGGTAGTACCAAGCGTACATCGTCCATTTCTTTGGGGAGTTCTCCCAGTCCATCTTAGGAATAGATTCTTTTTCAAGACGGTCCATAATATTATCAACATTGCCATCGCCCTTTGCTGCGCCTAAGAGCTGGAGACATAAAGCACCTGCTGCTGCGAGACCTGCATTACCTCTACCTTTAGTAGGCTTAGAAGTACCTGAGTACGGAAAATGATACTTCGCCATTAACTTCATGCGAGGAATAGCTTTTTCTATAGCTGCGTCAAGACCTTCGAAATCCAAGCCCGTAGATTTAAGTGCTTTGAGTGCCTGATAGTTCCAAAATGAAATGGAGTTATCCCAACGAGGGCCTTTTTTATAGTTATAGTCAAAGTCACCCTCAGGCTTCATCCCATTAATGAGTAATGCCGCAAAGGCTTTCAAAGGACGTTCAATACTATAGTTACCCGTCATTGTGTAAGCTTCCGCTAATGCATAAACTTTAATAGCGTGCGGGTATCCGTGCGCAACTCTTACATCACCTGTACCTTGAGCAGGACCAGCTGCAAAGAAACCAAGTTCCTCTTGGATCACTTCCTGAATTCCTACTACGCGTTCTACTTTGTCGAAGTTTGGCGTATATACTAGATTGGCACCTGGGCTTGAACTTGCGAGCCACTGAATGGCTTTACTGACTGTTTTACCATAGCGCTGTGATTTAGGAGTTTCACCATGGGCAAGGTACGCGAGAAGTGCTAAACCAGTTGTACCACTATTACCCCAAGATCCATCAGGTTTCTGGTTTTTAGCTAACCAGTCGAGTGCTTTAAGTAAGCTTTGTTGAGCGGCCTTTGAACCACCATATTTACGGAGAGCTGCTGATTTTGCATTCGGCGAACGTGCACTAAACATTTTAGCAGATTGCATAGGAGAAGTCGACGGCTTAACATCTGACATGAGTTCAACATCATCCATGATTTCAGCTGCTGGTGGCTCATCACTCACCTCTTCTACTTCAGTTGCCACATCTTCCACATCTACTGTTTCAGTAATCTCTGGATTAACTGTATCAACTTCAGTTTCCATATCAGGCTCATCCGGTGGTGGTGGTGGCGGCGGTGGCGGTGGTGGCTCTTCAATCACTTCTTCTACTTGCTGAGTAATTTCTACTTGTGCATTGGCCTCTTTGCTTTCACCTTTAAAGAATGAAGCGGCAAAAATAAGTAGAACGTGCATACAGGTAGAGATAACAGGACCAACTAAAGACTCTTTAAGCTTTTGCTTACGATAGTTCTCCTGAATCTCCATCAATTCTTCCGGACTTAAGATTCCAAACGGATCTTCCGGCATTTCTTCTTCAGACATAACATCCTCATTAATTTATATTAGTTTTTCTTAATCTAAGTCATGATTAACAAGCTATCAAGTCGACAAGTGTCACTTTTGTCATTTTGTGGTGTTTTTCTCGATTTTTCTGCTTACTCCAATTAAGTAAATGAGACATACCTACTCTTGTATAAGTGAATAAATATATCTAATAGCTCCTCCACCATCAGCATAAAGGGCTATAAATTTGCTCCCGAAATACTACTTATCGCTGTTTTCTAATCGTGCTGATTGCTGTAAATCAACGACAGCATCGTATTCATCTACGATTTCACCTGTGAGCACCTCTAACACATCTTCTAAGGTAACCACCCCTTCCACACCGCCAAATTCATCTACTACTACCGCAAGGTGTCGGCGGTTATCTTGGAAGTCTTTTAATAGCTTATCTGCTGGGGCTTGTTCAGGCACAAAGCGAACTTTGTGGATATAGTTTTCTAATTTCTCATCGCCTTGTGAATTGATGATCGCCACAAGCAACTCATTTTTGTGCGCCACCCCTTTAATATCATCTGGGCCTTCACCCACAAGTACAATGCGACTGTAGGAACAATCAATGAGACTTTCTTTAATTTCATTAAGCGTCTGATCAATCGAATAATAAAACATTTTAACACGTGGAGTCATGATGTGAGAAGCTTTCGTGTCATCCAATTTAAAGACATTGGCAATCATCTCTGATTCATCTTCGTCAATGACACCTTCCTCACCACCAATTTTTGCCAACATCAAAATTTCTGCTTCATCAGTTGTGTGAGATAATTGTTGTGCGGGTACAAAGAACTTAGCAATAAAGTTCAAAATATCCGCAAGCCAGCCAATTAACTTTGAAGTAAAATAAAGGGGCCTAGCGACTGCAAGACAAACCTTAGTCTCGTAGCGCTCACCAATAGTTTTAGGAATAATTTCTGCCCATATGATAATTACCAAAGTGAGGATTGCAGAGAAAAAACCTTGCCACACATCATCGAGCACTTTAGTCGCAATAGCTCCTACTGCTAATGAACCAGCGATATTGGCTATATTATTAAGGATAACTAAAACTGATATAGTATGAGTTAAGTCCTCATGTAGCTTTTTCAGGGCAAAGCATGAACCTTTGTTATGATTATCTAGCTGACTCTTTTCTACTTCAACTTCAGTAATAGATAAAAATGCTGCTTCCGACATCGAAGAAAGAGCAGAGAAACACACCACTAACAAAGATAATAAAATTAAACTTAACAAAAGGTCTCCACACCTGCTTT
This sequence comes from Lentisphaera araneosa HTCC2155, assembly GCF_000170755.1. Taxonomy (NCBI): domain Bacteria; kingdom Pseudomonadati; phylum Lentisphaerota; class Lentisphaeria; order Lentisphaerales; family Lentisphaeraceae; genus Lentisphaera; species Lentisphaera araneosa. The sequence goes on along the minus strand of NZ_ABCK01000008.1, from coordinate 31,217 downwards.
ATAGTTTCTACAAAGCAGGTGGATAATAAATTTAGTTGATAATGTCATCCATCTCAACATCTTCGACGTCGCCTACTTCAGCGAGTACAACTTCGTCAATGAACTCATCAACTTGCTGCGAAGAACGACCTATATAGTCTGCTGGGTTAGTCAAAGTATCAAGCTTATCTTTGACTGCGGCAAAAATCTCATCATTTGCAATGCGCTCGAGAAGATCATTTTCACCACCTTCTTTCATCACTTTTGCCGCTGCTACTGAATGAATACGAACTGCCTCATGGAGATCTTGACGATCACCACCAGCTTTTACACAAGCCATAATGATGTTTTCTGTCGCCATAAAGGGAAGGTAAGTCATCACTCTCTTATTGATGACATGAGGCCAAACTGCCATACCTTCAATCACATTTGTTGCAAGTGTAAGAACTACATCGACGCCCAAGAAAGCTTCAGGCAAAGAAAGCCTGCGATTTGCAGAGTCATCAAGCGTTCTTTCAAACCATTGGTTGGCGTGAGTATGAGCACCATTATCTGCTAAACTCATTACATAACGCGCAATTGAACAAATACGCTCAGAGCGCATAGGGTTACGTTTATAAGGCATCGCACTTGAACCAATTTGTTTAGATTCAAAGGGCTCTTCAATTTCTTGAAGATTAGAAAGTAAACGAATATCAACAGCCATCTTAGCCGTAGATTGAGCAATCGCAGATAGTTGACTAAGTACTAAGTAGTCAATTTTACGTGTGTAAGTCTGACCGGAAACAGGAATGACTTTCTCAAAATCCATAAGCTCAGCAACACGTAAATTTAAAGTCTTCACTTTATCATGATCACCCTCGAAGAGTTCAAGGAAACTTGCTTGTGTACCCGTGGTTCCTTTTACGCCGCGGAAAGGCAGTGTATCTATACGGTGACGAAGATCTTCTAAATCAATTAAAAAGTCTTGAAGCCACAAAGTACAACGCTTACCTACTGTTGTGAGCTGAGCTGGTTGAAAGTGAGTAAAACCAAGTGTTGCTAAATCTTTATAGTTTTTAGCTTGCTTAGCTAAAACATTGATAAGTTTAACAACTTTTTTCTCGACTAAATCAAGAGACTCACGAATCTGAATTAGGTCCGTATTGTCTCCAACGTAACAACTTGTTGCGCCCAAGTGAATAATTGGTTTTGCTACAGGAATCTGATCACCCCAAGCATGTACGTGAGCCATTACATCATGACGCAAATCGCGCTCGTACTTAGCCGCTAAATCGAAATCGATATTTTCTAGATTGCCTTCCATTGCCTTCAATTGCTCATCTGAAATAGGAAGGTCTAATTCTTGTTCAGCTTTAGCTAAAGCAAGCCAAAGTTTACGCCAAGTTGAAAATTTCTTTTGCGGAGACCAAATATAACTCATTTCCTTACTAGCGTAACGAGCTACTAAGGGATTCTCATATCTATCTTTAGACATTGTTTTTCCTTATTAATTAAAACGTTTCGGGAACTTAGCTCGCATGATTAGAAAATCTACAAAGCTCTGAACATAAATTAGAAAGTCTTAAAAGTAATAAGTTAAGCCGATATTTACGATATCCACCGAGGAAGTCACTTCGGTGCCTTCTGCCAAGGGAATCTGCCCTCCATTATCTGTCACACTATTTTCAAAGCCATGTATATAGGCACCCGCGATTTCCCATTTTTCGTTAACTCTATAGGAAAAACCTGCGGATAAATAATGCTCAATAATAATTGGTGCAAAGGCATTGGCAAATAGTGCTTCACTATCAATCGGAGCCTCGCCCCAAGAATAACCACCGCGTAAAGTCCACTGCTCATCAACTGCCCAGATAAGCCCAGTTTTAAAAATATTGTGATTACTCCAACCAAAACCGCCGTCAGTCACATCATTGCCTGAAGCCTTTACAGAGCTCCAATTAAGGTACTGCCAATCAAAAGTCCAAGTTAAATTGTCTCTTAATTTATAGGCTATACCTGTCTGTAATATGTTGGGCATATCCAGTGGATGCGTTGTCACATCCTCGTATTTACCAAATTCCGAAAACCACACTCGAGATGTGTAGGACATACCAAAGGCAAAGCGATCCCATTCACGATGAACGGCTAATTGAAAGCCTACTCCAAAACTATCATCCCATTCATTATTGCCTCTCGTCTGCTGCCCTGTTGTCAATGTCAACATATCAGTTTTAACTCGTGCATAGCTCAAGTTAGGACCAAAACCAACGCGCCAACCATTATTAAATTCATGCGCATAGACTAATGACAATTTGTATGAACTATACTCAAGGCGTCTATCATAATCACCTAAATGCCCTGGCGTAGACCGTGCACCCGAATAATCTGAGGAATAACCACTGTTAACAAAGAGCGCGACACCATACGCTGATTGATCATCCAATTGCTCCACCATCGAGAAATGTGGGAAAAATAAGTTTCCCGTATCATCGACACTGCTCTCAAAGGCATTAGGTAAACCTCCAGAGCCCATTTCAATTTCATTCTGAGGTCTTAAGTACTCTAAACTCAAATCAACTCGGTTACCCATACCCACAATGGATGCAGGGTTTAACTTTACCCACGTAGAGTCTTGAGGTGCAGCCACACCACCACCAGCTAAGGCCGCCTGATTAGTTCCTGTTGATAAAGCTACGGTTGCGTGCAGTGCACTACCCAAAAAAGCCGCAAAGGCAAAATAATATTTTTTCATTGAATACCCCAAAATTAATCAAAAAAACCGCAGGTATGCACCTGCGGTTTTGAAAAGTTGTATTGTTTTATTTCTTCTTCGGAGGCTTAGGCTCGACGAACAAATTGCCATGCTGACCATCTAAGGCATCAACATTGGAAGCATTGATTAATAAGTAACGCTGATCAAACCATTCATTCAAATCTTCAGAAGCTGGGGGATTAGTTACTTGTGTAAAGTCTTTTGATGGGTTCCATGAAATGGCCGAATCAATTCTACCCATTTTAATAAAGCTTTTTAATTCACGTACGCTCGAACTTACTGACAAACCAACTACTGGAAGTTTTGCTTCATCGAACTCAGGGTATGAATCTTCTACATAACCTTTATCAGCCTCTTTCGGTGGCATGTGAAAAATTTCCATAGCTTTTAACTGTTCTCTACCATAAGGCAAAGAAGAAAGAAAAACGACTACATCACAATCTGCATTACTCTCAAGAACGGCCTGTAACTGTTCTCCAGTAACTTCTTCCATCATTTCCATTTCATCTGGATTTTTTGAAGGAGGCGCGGGATTAATAAGTTTTTCGATATTAGCTTTGCCTGCAAACCCCTTTTGAAGATAGGCCAGTGACCTTTGTAGGTGCTGATTACTTCTTTCATTATTTACATCATAGCTATGAATAACCAAAACTTTACCTGGGCCTGTCACTTGGCTAGCGAGATCTGCTGCTAGTTTTTGCAAACGAGAATTTCTGTATTGATCTTCAATGGCAACACGATCTGGGCCCGCATTAATCAGAGGAGAAAGAATAGCCACCATCACGACAGCAACTGCACAGATGATTGACATGAGTTTGGGGATTGGTTTTCTTGGATCTTTCTTCGATTTTGTGTAACCCCATATCATGCCTGAGCCGAATATGAGATATAGTACTAATAGTGTGGCCATGTGTTCTCCTAACTGGTTCTTTTAAAACAATATATTGCTGCAATAATAGATAAACCTCGACGAATCCATACTACGGCTTCATCATCATGAGTCATTCCACCTTCTCCAGCAGAATTAACGTCAATAAAGTTTAACATATCAACGGCATTATTTACAAGTACATAGATCAAGAACACCGCGATAATCGCGGAAGCAATACTAAACAGATATCTTGCAAATCCATCTTGTAGCTTGAAAGCCAGTGGCTTTTCATATGTTCCCAATACTTTTCTCATACGCTATTGCAAATTTATTTAACTCTCTAATCCAAGGTAAAACATTCTACTCAGCTGTTCAAGACTCTAAAAAAAATATTGTACAAATTAAACAGATTTTTATCCTTTTCTGTAGTTAAATAGCTCTCTTCCGCTATATTTTGACAAAATTACACAGGATTTTATGATACCAAATTATTACCAAGCTGAGATTGGTAGCGAGCCAGACAATATCCAGCGTCAACAAATCCCACAAAACCTCCAAGCACGCGGTGCTATCATCCGATCTGTCAATTGGCTAGGCGACGCAGTCATGACTTTACCAGCAGTTTATAAAATTCAACAGAGTCTACCAAACGGCGCTCCTTTCATTATTCTATGTAAAAAAAACCTCGCTTCATTGTGGCAGAGCTTCCCCTGGGTTAGCGAGGTCATTGCTATGGAAGAAAAACATACAAAGAGAAGAGAAACTGAACTCATTAGAAAAGCCAACCCTGGCTTTGCTGTAATTTTCCCAAATTCCTTTGGGTCCGCCATGGATCTTTTCCTTAAGGGAATACCACTGAAAATTGGTCGTTCAGGTCGCGGGCGTGGCTTGATGCTAAACCGCTCTCTCCCTGGCTTTTATCGTACTCCCGGAGAAGACAAAAACCATCAACTCAAAGAGTACCTTGAACTCGCTTACATCGCTGGAGGACAAGGATGGAACGACCAATTCGAGGCCGCTACACCAAATATCGACAAAGATAAACTCGCGAAAATTGCTTATACCGAGCAAAGAGACATATGGCTGAATATTGCTCCAGGAGCCGCTTTTGGCCCCGCTAAACAATGGCCCGCAAAGCATTATGCGGAACTCGCTAATTGGTGGATTTCTAAAGGCGGCAAAGTCGCCATATTGGGCGCCCCTGGGGAAGAACAAGTTGGAGCTGAAGTCGAATCCCTATGCCCTAAAGCTCTTAATCTGGTTGGCAAAACATCTATCCCTGAACTCATGCACATCTTAGCTGGCTCAAAGTTTTGCGTCGTCAACGATAGCGGAGCCATGCATTTGGCTGCGAGTGTTCGCGCTCAAGGTGTCGCCATCTTTGGCTCAACAGATTCATTTGCCACTGGCCCACTAGGCGGTCGCTGGAAAATTGCTTCCACAAATCCAGAGTGCTCACCCTGCCTTCAAAAAACCTGTCCTCTTAATGAAGATCAATACAAATGTCTTTCGACCGTAAGCCCTAATATGGTCATTGAATTACTCGAAAGTTTGGGATAAATGAGAGGACAAAAATTCCAGTCTTTACCTGATTGGGTGAAACGCCTTAGTCGCTTTGACTTAAGTTTGACTTTATGCACGGTTTGCCTGCTTATTATCAGCGTGACCTATATAAATGGAATCGGAGAACAAGTACAGGGCTTTCTAGCTAATTATGGAACTAAGCAAATCCAATGGATTATTGTTGGCGGAGTCGCTTGCACAGTGGTAGCCGTAATCGATTACAATTACTACGGTCATTTTTGGTGGCAGATCTATGTTTTCGGCTTAATCATGCTGGTAAGTGTCCTATTATTCGGCCAAACCATCAACGGTGCAAAAAGCTGGATCAAACTGGGTCCGATCACACTTCAAACTGCGGAGATCGCAAAACCCTGCACCATTGTTGCCCTCTCTTGGTTTGCTTCGCAAGCTCACAGAAAGTTAAGTGAATTCTGGCACGTCATCCCCGTAATTTGCATTGGGTTTTTGCCCGCATTTCTCGTGGGTCTCCAACCTGACTTTGGGTCTGCCAGTACTTTCATTCCAGTCACTGTTGCCGTACTATTTGTTGCTGGCATTCGAAAGCGCTACATCATCTACCCAATTTTAGCCATCGCTATCATGACCCCCATTCTCTACTTCTTGCTACAGGATCACCAAAAGAAACGTATTGATGTGTTTGTACACCCCGTATCCCACCCCGTAGCAATTGCGAGAGGTAAGAAACTCGCTGAAAAAAATGAGCTTCCTATCAAATGCATGGAACGCATGGAACTAATGCGTAGCCCTTACAAATACATCAATGAACTAATTACTATCAAAAAACTAGCTTTAGCGCATGGTATGGAGCACAAAAAAATAACGCCGATTCTCACATCAAGACGCCCCGATAAAACTCTCCTACAAGAGTTCAAAAATAAGAATATCACAATCTCCAAAGATCTCTATAACGAAAAACCTGATGTCTTCACAAGCTTAAAACAATTTTACCTAGCCGAAGGCTGGCATGCGCGCCAATCATTATTAAGCATAGGCAGCGGGGGCCTCAATGGTAAAGGCATAGGAAACAGTACACAAGTGCGACTCGGATTCCTTCCTCAAACAGTTTCCACCACAGACTCACTTTACGCGGTCATTGCCGAAGAAGGTGGATTCCGCATGGGCACACTAGTTATCCTACTTGAATTAGGCCTTTTCATAAGCGCTTTTCGAATTGCCTGCTATGCGCAAAATGCTTTCGGCAAGTACATGGCCATCTCTATTGCCGTCTTATTCTTATACCACACATATATAAATGTAGGCATGGCAATGGGGGTTGCACCTTTAATCGGGATCCCACTCCCCTTCATTAGCTATGGCGGCTCTTCAATTGTGTCTTCTTTAATATGTATTGGTATCCTTCAGAGCATTTACATACATAGGAAGGGAATTGAATCTGCTGAAAAACTTAAAGAACTTAAGACTTGAGAAAACGATAAAATTCTTCTAAGGCATCGATGTAGTTTTGCTTAGCATTAGAAAATGCATCTACTTCCGACTGATCCGCTTTTCGACATTCACCCACATAAGATAAGCCCTTTTGCTTTGCGAAGTCCGCATTAATTTTTACTGCACCCGCAATCGCAGCTAGCCCCAATTCAGACTTAGCGCCATAACGTTGACTCACACCTCCCACAACTTTTCCACCAAAAGAGGTCATATCTAAACAGCCCTCTCCAGTTATCAAATAATCCGCTGCTTGCAAAACTTCATCGGCTTTAAACCAATCCAAAATAGTCTCGATACCAGGAACCAAGTCAGCATTCATCATGGCCATCGCCCCTCCGCCAAAAGCTCCAGCGGCACCTGTGCCAGGCAGATCTTCGACATCTTTCGACAACTGAGCACTAAACAACTTTGCCAGATGTTTTAAACCTTCATCGATTAGTAAAATCTGATCTTTATTCGCGCCTTTTTGAGGTCCAAAAATATAGGCTGCCCCTTGCGCACCTGTCATGGGATTTTGCACATCACAAAGAGCGGATATTTTCGGCCAAGAATCAAAATCTTGAGGCGCTATTATATCAACTATATTCAAAAGGGTTCCACCATTCGGAACAAACTCATCACCATGATTATTGATAAACTTCCAGCCCATGGCCGCTGCTGCGCCAGTTCCACCATCATTTGTCGCACTACCACCCAGAGTCAATAAAATCTCTTCAAATCCTTGATCAATTAGATAGCGTAAAACTTGTCCCGTTCCAAATGTATTACTATTCAGCGGCTCTTTACCCTCTAAGCCCAATTGCGCTAAACCCGAACAATGTGCCATCTCCACAACTGCTCGTTTTCCGGGCAACTCTACATAATGCCCTTCGCATGACATCGCCTTAACTGGTCCTTGCACTTGCCCCATCGAGGAAATCTTACCTTGTAAATTTCCTGCGATAATTTCAGCAGTATTTTCTCCACCATCTGCCAATGGCATAGGTATACATTCCCAAGTCGGTTCCCATTCAGCAAATTTCTTCACTGCAATCTCACACAAATCTCGGGCATCAATCGTCCCTTTAAACGAATCAAAAGCAAAAACTAATCTCATCTTGAGCTCACCAAATAAAAATTAAACCTGCATAAAATAAACTAATTGAGTTTACTTTAATTGAAAGAACCTAGAAAAAAACTTTCGCCAATTTCCATCGCAAGCTTTTTAATTTGATAAAGCCAAAGCATCTTTATGACCATGATTTATCGCAACTTTGTAGAAGCTCAAAAAAAATCTTGGCGTGGCCCTGGCGGGATTAAAGTCTTATTAATTCAAGCCACTCCCATTATTATCACTCAATCCAGTGATACCATCCTCATGTTTACCGACCGCTATCTACTCGCAGGAAAATCCCCGATCGATATGGCGGCCGCACTTTCTGGGGGGCTCACTTCCTTTCTCACCGTAACTCTCTTCTTCGGCTTACTCTCCCAAGTCAACGCACTCTCAGGACAATTCACTGGGAAGAAATCACCTATTGAAGCCTCGCTAGCCGCAGGACAAGGCATCATGCTCGCCTGCCTCTTTGCCCCCTGTTTATATCTTACTTTACCTTTCGCCAAAAACTTCTTTTCATTTTGTGGTCACGAAGGCCGCCTACTTCATTTAGAAACTCAATATTACCAAATACTCGTTTCGGCTCACATCATCACTTTGCTAAGATGTGTTTTAGCCAGCTTCTTCTCTGGAATTGGTAAGCCTATGATCATTATGCAGAGCGCCCTTATAGGTGTCGTCATTAACATCCCACTTACCTATGCTTTGATATTTGGGAAATGGAATCTGCCCGAACTCGGCATAGTCGGTGCTGCGTGGGCTACAGTCATTTCCTCTTTCATAGTCCTGTGTATCTTGATTTATTATTACTTCAGCCACCACTACCGCGAAAGCCATAAAACTCACCTCAGTATTCGCTACAATCCTGATATCATGCGAGCACTGCTTAAACTAGGCCTCCCAGCAGGATTGGAATTCTTACTTCAACTATCGGGGTTTAATTTTTTCATTCTTATCTTTGCATCGGCCGGGCCCACAGCAGCGGCGGCCATAACTATCACCTTTAGTTGGGAACTCCTCTCTTATTTACCGATGACAGGCATACAAATTGCCGTAATTGCGCTGAGCGCAAAATATATAGGCATGGGAAAAACTGAATTAGCTGAACGCACGAGTTATAACGCTCTAAAAATCGCCATGTTATATTCGGGTACACTCGCCATCATTTTTTTCATCTTTGCTCCTAACCTTGCCAGCGCCTTCACTAATGGCGAGCTCAATGAAACGAGTCAAATGGCTAGTACAATGCTGAGAATTGCCTGTGTATATATGACTTTTGATGCCATTCACCTCGTTTATGCAGGTATCCTCAAAGGTGCTGGTGATCTGATTTACCCGACTTGTCTGACTTTTTTTATTTTCTGGGGTGCGTGCATACTCGCTTACATAGAAATAAATATCTTGGAGCTAAGCCCTATAAAAGTTTGGTGGAGTTTCACCATCCTCATCATCGCCATAGGCATTTTATACTACCAAAGATTTCGTACTGGCATTTGGAAGACGAAGAAAATCATCTAATCAACTAAAGCTCTTTGGCTTCTAATCTTTTGATAAGTTCATCACAGGCATCTTCAAGAAGGTCGAGAACATGACTAAAGCCCTCTTCACCATCATAATAAGGATCTGGCACCTCTTCGACTCCCTTATATTTCTGGCAAAAATCCGTCATTAAAAAACAATTCGCACGATGTTTGCGCCCACCGCCCATTTTTTGCAGGTTGCGGACATTGCTTCTATCCATAGCAATAATCAGTTCAAATTCATCAAAGTCGCTATCTAAAACTTTACGTGAACGTGACTGAAGATCATAATTTCGCTGAGCAGCAGATTTTATCATACGGCCATCAGCTCTTTCTCCAATATGCCAACCGCTAGTTCCTGCAGAATCTACCACATAATCAGACTCCAAACCTTGTTCAGTAAGTTTAGCTTTAAAGACTCCTTCGGCAGCGGGAGATCGACATATATTTCCAAGACAAACAAATAGAATTTTTTTCATCAGCGTTTTTGATTCCATACTTTATTATTGTATTTCTCTTCTTGCAGTTCAATCACGCGACCTTCTATCAAAGTCATTGGAGAGTAAGCTATAAAATTACAGGGAATTACTTTCTCAAAACCCTTTGGCAAAGCTTCGCGCAAGCTTTTCGCATTTAAAAAATCATAGCCTTCACATTCAATAGAACCTTGATGCAGCATCCCCAACTTCGTTCTTCTTTGTGCGGAGCCTGCAATTTTTTTGTCTTCCAAAAGTAAATCATAGCGAGTTGGGGTCACAAAACAAACCATCCCAGCACGGTCAACTGATCTAGGAATCTCTTGTTCGGCAAGAGACGAATCTAAACTAAAAACTTTCAAAGCATTTTGTACACAACGGTTAAGCCAAGCATAGCTTTCTACGGGCTTTGTATCTTTCACAATCCAATGATTTGGAGGTAAAATAACTGTATAGGTAAAGTGATGCTTATGATAAACTATCCCCCCACCCGTTGGGCGACGAACTAAATCTTTAATACCTTGAGGAACTCTGTCAAATTTCTGCGTATAACCAAAGGAAACAGCTTCCTCCTGCCATTCATATAAACGCAAAAGCGGACCAGGTAAATCCATGGCTAGCTCCATGAGAGCCTCATCTATGGCCATGTTTTCAGCGGCAGAATGCTCCTCATCTTGCCAAAGAAACCACTCTTCTTTATTCACTGACTTGCTCCACCACGACTCGACTTCCTTCCACTTCAACAACTATAAGTTTAGTACCCATATCCAGCATCTCGCCATGACTAATTACATCTAAGTGAACATTACAGATTTTAGCCGAACCCACTGGTCTCAAATCCGTCAATGCCACACCTTTACTATGCAGTAAGACACCCGCACTTATTTGTCCTTGAACGAGTTCAGGGACAATATTTTCTCCTGCCGTATTCTCTCGATTATCACCTTCATCTAGTAACACCACACTGTTGCTCAGTTTCATTTTTGGCAAATAATACATGACAGCTAAAGTCCCCACAAAAGTACCTATGATAATAACCGATAAATTGAACATGGCGTACATAGAGGAATCAACTAAATAAGAGCTTCGAATTACTTCGTTTTCGGGCAAGGCCTCCAAATCAATAAAGCTCATCACAACACCGGCACCGAATGCAGGTATACCTAATATGCCCGCTATGCCAAAGCCCGGAAGTACGACCACTTCTACCGCCAGCAACGCTAAACCAATTATTATAAGACTAATATCTAATGCCCCAGCAGTCCCCAGTTGATATTGAAGAAACAAACAAAAAACCAAGCCTACTGAACCCACACTTCCGCCAACGCCAAAACCTGGCGTATTCATCTCCATAAATAAAGCAATCATAACGGCAATCCAAATGGCTGGCAGGAAAGGCATGAGCCTTTTAGCCAAGAGATAAGAGGAACTTTCTTTAAAAGTTATAATCTCTGCTTCTCCCAAAAAACCTTTCTTAAACTCATCAAAGGAAGTCACTATATCTTTTGTTAAAATAACTTCTCCCTGCTCATCCAAGCGACATTCTTGAGCAGAAATTTTGAAAGCCCCCTCAGTACCTAGATGTTCGACACCTGCTTTGCTGAAGGGGATCCTCCAATCCGCCAAGGTTTTGGCTAAGCTCACGTTATGATTCCTCATCTTTGCGTTTTTAGCAAAAGCGTCAATCCGCATGGATCGAAGTTCTTTTTTCTGTTCTAAAGATGGCTCTTCATCATTAAACATTTTGGGTTCTGAGTAAGCGAGTTCAAGCTGATCATGCAAAATGATTTTATCTCCACTTAAAAGGAATAAGTTAGCTGCGCCACTCACCTTACCCTCTGCATAGACAAAAATGGGGACCGCAAATTTGAGTAGTTTCTGATTCACCAAAAGACTTCGAGATATATCGGTCTCTAAATTATGCAGATCTAATACCAAAGCATCGACAAACTCGTCATCAGCTCTCTCAAGCGCTCGCCCCAGACGCCCAGTCAACTCTTGCCCTGTATCGCCGTCGAGTCGTACATGTAAAATAAGTGCTTCAGGACCTTTATTTTTTAGGTCAAGCAAAAGCTTCGAGCGTTCTACACTTTTATCAACTTCAGTTTCTATTGATTCGATCTCTTGCGCTGAAAGCTTAATAAGAGCTAGTAAAAATATTAATATTGTTCTCATGTAACATTCCCTATATACTCTTAAATTAACTTCTTGCTCCACCTAAACAAGTACAAGACCCATATTGCAAGCACTTTCTTTTCGCTTTTTCAAATCCATGGCTAAATAGGTAAAAAATCTTAAAACCAGTTTCATCTATAAGCAATAAGGTTTAGATTCGAAAAATTATAATGCTTAATTAAGTCAACTCATTGAGTTGCAATGGATACAAATATGATCGAAAAAGACGAAGACAAAAATATTTACGTCATTGAAAATAACTGGCAAGCCTTTCACCCCGTCGAAAGCTGTGGGGGTCCTTGTGAAATTAAAATTGATAACAAATCTATCATCACTGACATTCGCAGTTCTATTAGTGGAATTGAAGATACTCAGTGCATCACTCGCAAAGTTAAAGAGTACCACAAAGCTGGGCAATCGGTTGTTGAGAGCGAAGGCTACTTACCTTTCGGTGGCGAAAGTGAATTCAAACAAACTTCTCGCTACCACAAGAACCTTTTGCGTGTTACGCAAGATATAAATTTCCGTCATGGCACAACGGTTAATCGACATTTTTCCGTAGGATCCTTAAATTTAAAGGGCAAATACGAAGCTTTCACAGTTATCCCGCCTGCCCAACACCAAACCGAAGGCAGCGAGCCATACACTAGGGAGATCCCTGACTGGAAAGGCAAAGAAATCATGATCGGTCATTGGCACCGCCCACCACTCGCGATCATCTTCCACAGAAAAGATGGCATCGATATTGAAGTTGGTACTGGATTTGATATCTGGCGTTGGGAAGAAAACCTAGGCTACCATCCAGAAAGTGGTTCCTACAAAATCAAATTAAAAGAAAAAAGCCTTGAGTTCACTCGTGAGCCCTTAGCCTGCTGCGAAGATTTCACCCCAGAACAGAGAAACTACCGCTTCACTTGGCACATTGCTTGGAATAACGATAAGAAGAAACTCACTGTACCGCAACACAAGAAACTCTACATTCCGTTTAAAAATGCTGGACAAGAAGTCGATTTTGAGCGTTTAAAAAAATCACTTGCTGAATCATCAGAAGAAAACACTTACTTATACTTCAACATTCATCGAGGTCTCAGCTGGCCAGATAATGCCTTAGCCGTCCCCAGTTCACAAGCCTTTTGCTGCGGCTTAGTGAGCGATGAACTCTGCTGGCAATCACCAGTCATCATTCGTCGCCTCAAAAAAATCATGCGCCGCGTTAGTGAAATGGATGGCTTTAACGGACTTATCCTAGAAGGTATTCATCCAGGAATCTGCTACCACCCCTCACACATTGAAAGAAAAAATGTCATGGGCTTAGCTCACTGGGACATCAACCCTATTTTTGACTTTCTTAGCTGGATCGACAACCACGCCAAAGACAAGTTTAAAATCTTCCTAAAACCAGATGAAGAAGAAAGACTAGCTTTACCCAGCTTAGAAGGCTTCTTCAAGTGATTAATTTTGACTTCTCATTCGTAAAAGGCGTCGGCTGGTATCCTGGTCACATGCTAAAAGCAACCCGCGATATTCGCAAACAGCTCAAACTGGTTGACGTGGTTATGATTCTCACTGACGCAAGAACTCCCGTGTCAGCTCTCAATGAAGGTTTAATCAAAATAACTTCAACGAAGCCGACGCTCATCGTCCTTAACAAAGCGGATTTAGCCGAAGATGAAAAAACTCTTGACTGGGCTGAACACCTAAAATCCAAGTACGAAAACTGTGATTACGTCATCACAGAAACTATTAATCGACGTGGCCTGAAGCAAATCACAAACACGGCACGCCAACTCATCAAAGAAGATCGCAAGAAAAAAGGCGCCACTCGCCCTCTTTTCCGTCCCATCCGCCTGATGATTGCCGGCGTCCCCAATGTTGGTAAATCATCTTTAATCAATGCACTCAATCGCAAGAAATCAGCTCGCACGGGTCCACGCCCTGGTGTCACACGTTCGCAGCAATGGATCACCTTAGCTGATGATATGGAATTACTCGACACTCCGGGCATCATGCCCCCAGGCAATCCTTTAGTAGAATGCGGCTTACGCCTTGGCCTCATCAATGCCGTTAAACAAGACCTCATCGGTAAAAGTTTACTCGTCACTTACCTCATGTCTCAGGCATTTAAACATGAAAACTATGCCTACCTCAAAAGCCTAGGCGTCGCATTTCCAGTAAAGGATTACGATGACATCCTTACCACGATTGCGGCAAAAATGGGCTATAAACTTCCTGGTGATGAACCCGACATTCGCAAAACCGAAGAATTCATCTTACGCTCTTACACAGACGGTAAATTCGGAAAGATGACCTTGGATACTCCCCCTGATTTCCAAGCTCCTGGAGATGTTAAAATCCTTTGGCCAGACGCAAAGATCAACTTAGATATAGAAGACGAAGAAAACTAATCCTCAAAGACCACCACCTGCACCGATCAACCTCGAGGATTAGACGGGGTCGTAGTCAGCAAAAGTTTTCTTTAAGATTTTAGTTTTCCTTAACAGGGGATTTCTTCTTAACTCTTGCTCATGGTGAGCCATACGCTCAGTTATTTCAGCCAGAAGAAATGAACTCAACTGACTATGTAAAGCTAAATCAAACTGATCCTCTAAGTAGGGAATATCGTTGTAAATTTGTTTAAGCTTGAGGAACTTTTCTTGTGCGCCATTTGCTTGCATAACTTTTAAAATCACATCACCCACCTGACCTTGGACTTTTAAGTTCCCCATATAATAATCAGTAATGGCTCGATTACTTGACTCCATTAAAACCTCAGGGTCTTCCACAACATGTAAAGTCACAATTTGCTTGTTAAATGAAACTGCTTCCTGCTTCAAAACAGTGGATATAGTTTCATTTAAAAGAGCTCGAACTTCTTTTAGTTCTTCTTCTTTTTTAAGTTTTGTTAAAATCGTTTCAAACTCATCTAATTCTTCCGCCTTTGAGCCCCAAAACTTATCCCCCAATTTTTGCCCATCTAAATCCGCAACAGCTTTCTCCATCGAGTAACTTGCACAAGCTTGTATGCCCTCGAGCAAAGTTCGATCACTATAACTCATCCCAGGCATTACATCTTGTAGATCAGCACAACCGACAAAACAAGTTAAGGCCGATAAGTACATTAATTTAAGGCTTTTCACTCGACGAGCTCCTTGATTCTAATATTTCTTTTTCTTTAGCAGTCAGACTATCCATACCCTGAGCTAAAATCTTGTCTAAAATCGCATCTATTTCGGGGTCAGCAAGATCTTCTTTAACAATCCGCTTAAATCCTCTTTGCATTTCATTGCGTTTTACAGGCTTCTTCTCTTGCTTTTGACCTTTCTGCTTGTTCTTACGCTTCTTTTTTTTCTTTTTACAATGATCATAAGCCACATACGCTACCAAGGAATAAACAATTAAAATGGACCATTGATGGGTTGCTGCCACCAAAACTGCATACAAAGCAATAAGTGTCAAAATATTCTTTCCACTAAGATCCAAAGGCAAAACAAAAAATATGTAAAACCTCGCTTTCACTGAATAATAAGTCCATCCATAGGCACACACTGTCCCTAACATCAAAGCAGATAAAAACGCAAAGGATTGATAAAAAAATAAAAGTAATAAAACAGGCATCGCAATGGCGATGGCCGCAAAAAGCTTTTTGTACAAGAGCCGCAAACGTGATTCACCATAAGCTTCTTCTAAGCGCTGTGCAGCAAAATAAAAAATGAGTAGATCAAAGACAAATGAAAAAAGCTGATCGGAAGACGCTAAGAAAAAGCTGGTGAAAAGCTGCCAAATCCAACCTGATTTTAGACCGACTAAACTCAGCGCAAAGGAATCCCATAAACGCCCCGCAGTTAAAAAAACCGCAACATTAATAAGCACTGCAACACCAAGAATCACCTTTAACAAAGGCCACTTTTCAGGCCCTTTAGTTTTGATATATTCTCTATCACTTAGCATTTTCTATTATTCCTCTTCAAAAATTCAGTTTAAAGTAAAGGCAAAATCTCTTGTAGCTAGGCGAAACACAGGTTAGCTTGGCGAGGATTTAAACAAAAAAACTCATTAAAATGAAAATAAAACCTGCTACCACACTTATCTTAATCGCATTGACTTTCTGTGCTTGTAAACCTAAAGAAGCCACCAAGCCAGCTCAAGCAACGGACTTTATTTCTCCAAAAGCTTTTGGCATCATTAACTTTAACCTCAAAAGTATAGACTCAACTACCGGGGCAAAGCAATTTCTTCACGATAAACTAGGGAAAAATAAAGAGTTTAAAATTTTAAATGAGTTACAAATCCCATTCTCTGATTTCAGCAACATCACAACTTGCCTGAGTCAACATGAATTCTACATCCTTACATTGAAGGCACCTTTAGAACTCGACCGCCTCTTTGAGAAGTTTCTTAAAGCTAAATCGCCTAAATACAATGGTGAGCGACTCTTATTTGAAGACAAAAACGTTTATCGACTAACACGCAAAGATGAAAGTCGTTTCTGTGCCCAAGTCTCACCTAAGATAATCCTTATTGGTCAACAAAACGACCTTCTCAATTCTCTTAGCTCCAAAGCTGTAAGTAGCAATCCTATCGTCGACAAGATCGACTTCGCTTTACCTTTCTCTTTACTCATTAAGCAAAGCGAACTTCTCCCTCCACAACTCAAAGACATCAAGGAGCTCTCAGGTCAAGCACAGTACAAAGACACACTTGATATTAATTTTGAAGGGCAATTCAACAATGAACAGGCCACTAGTGGTGCGCAGAATATGCTGCGAACTCTCATTGGCTTCACACCCCTACCTGACCAAATGAGAAAGAGTTTAAAGTTTGAACAAAACTCAACAGAGCTAAAAATATCAGCCCAAGTTAGCGACCAAGAGATTGCAGAGCTACTAAAAGAAGAAATGAAAAAGGATAAGTAAAAACCAAATTATAACAAATTGCGGCGGACACCTTCGAACAGGAATAATGTTGCTGCTTGAGCCACATTTAAAGATTCTGTATCGCCTGGCATCGGAATAGTTACACGCTCTCCCACTGAGAAATCTTTAATACCATCACCTTCTTCACCAAAGACTAAAAAACTTCCCGATAAATCGAAGCCCTTATTATATAAGGATATATCAGCTCTTGGACTCGTAAGCCAAAACTTAGCTTCAGGAAAGTCCTGAGAAAGGGACTCCAATGATTCCACATAAATAAATTCTAAGCGAAATTGGGCCCCCATGCCAGCTCGTACGGCTTTTGCATTATAAGGGTCAACTGTACCAGAGGTTAAAATGACGCGCTCCAAACCAACAGCAAGAGCGGTTCTTAAAATCGTCCCCATGTTACCAGGCTCCGCCACACCATCTAAAACTAAGACAAAGGGTTTCAAACTGGATGGGCATTCAACTTTATCCGGTTTCTTCATCAACATCAAAATTCCCTGAGGATTTTCTGTTAAACTCAATTCAGACATTTCTTTTTCGGATAAGACAAACTTCATATCCAAGAAATCTAAGTCTGCCTTCTCTTGAGCCACAACACAACATTCTATTGAATTAGCTGCGTACTTTAAGGCCTCGTCACAACAACGCTTTCCTTCACATAGAAAGTAATTGGATTTACGACGACCACCACGAGTTTTTAATTTTATAAACTCTTGCTTAATTTTACGTGGAAGGGAACTATTCATGCAAAATCATACATCTAAGTGAAAAAAATGATAATACTGCAGGTGATTTTTTTACAAAGAGATAGCATTTTAAACTCACACTGGTAAATTTTTAGTCATATGAAATAAAATTTTTATAAAACAAACGTGTCAACAAAGAACTCTGTGGAGTAGTAACTCGATGATAAAACGTACATTTACTTCTGCTTTAGTGGCTGTAGCGCTAAGCTCATGCCAAAGTAATAATGCTGAAAAAGATAAAGAAGCTGAAAATGCTGCTATACCAAAAACTAAAGTCTATGATGTAAGAGATGTAAATTTCTTAACTCCGGAACAAAGAACCGCACGTTATGGTGAAGGATGGGAAAAGAACCCCGCTATTGTCCGTCACATCAAACCTGACGTTGCCGTAGAAGTAGACATGACAAATAGTCGTGAAATTAGCCTTCAGTACGAAAAGCAATTTGCCCTTCACGTTAAAGCCGACAACCCAGAAGGATACGGTTCCGTATCAATCAAAAATAAATGGGTCAAAGTTGGAGACACAGTTACAATTAAAGCAAATAATGATGACAATGCCACTTTCCACGAATGGGTTGGCGACATTGAAGGTGCTGAAGTAACTGGTGATACTATATCGATTAAAATGGATCGCCCAAGAAATATTGCTGCAGCTTTCCTCTCTAATAATGTTAAATTTAATATCGACAGTAAGTTCGGAAAACCAGAAGGTTCTGGTACCTACGAACGCGGATCTAAAGTTGCATGGTCAGTTGCTTCACCTGTAGCACTCAGCGAAAACGAGCGCATGGTTGCACGTGAAAAAAGTGGCTCTGCAGTCCTTAACGACAATCACAATATCACACTCGAATGGGAACATGAATTTCTCGTTCAGAGTACTTCAAATGGAAATGGTAGTGTTGAATCACCTGCAGGCTGGTTAGCTCATGGCGAAGAAATCACACTCATGGCCACTCCAAAAGATGATCAATTCGAGTTTGTAAAATGGGAAGGTATCACAGAGGAGCTTGCTCAAACAAACCCTGTGACAATTACTGTTGATGGCGCTGTTAATGCCAAAGCTATTTTCTTAAAGAAAGAATTTAACTTAAATGTCAATAGTGAACATGGTGAAATCACTGGCGCTGGTGCTCATGCTCGTGGTAGCGAAGTTACTTGGGCTGTCAGCTCTCCTACCGAAGACATCAAAGGCACACGCTTCATTGCTGTCCCTGCGACTGGCACAGTAACTATTGACAGCGACAAAGAAGTTAATGTCAACTGGGTTGAACAAGTCCTCGTTAAAGTTATCAAAAAATCTGGCGATGGTCAAGAACTTCTTGGTACTTACTGGCTCAACAAAGGTGACTCTGTCGATAACATCACTGTTCCAGTTAAAGATGGCGAAAGCTTCTTTTGGGCTGGTGATATTCAAACAGCCAACGTTGAAGACAGCGAAGTAGACATCGTTGCCGATAAGCCGAAGACTGTAATTGCTGACTTTAACCCCAAGCCAAACACTCTTACAATCAAGAGTAACGAAGGCGAAGTAGTTTCTGAATCTAAAAACGAATATTACTCTCACCAAAAAGCCAAGAACAATATTCCTGGCACTATCTACAATAGTCCTGCTGAACGTAATGTCTTAGACGTAGCTCCACTCAAAGAACAAATCCAAGAACATGATAAACTAGCTCTAACTCACATTGAAGCGCCAGACATGCTCGAAAAAGGACATGCTAAAATTGACTTCACTGAGTACATGGGATGGAAAAACTGCATCCGCATGGCGAGCAAAGAACTCGAAATCATCATTTCTCCTGACGTCGGAAGAGTTATCTACATGGGCACTCCTGGTGGCAAAGAAAATACTCTTTGGCTCAACGAAGATCTTGCAGGTCAAAGTTTTTCACGAGGCGAAGCACTCAATCAATGGAATGACGTTGGTGGCTCACGCGTTTGGGTAGCTCCAGTTGAACTCAATCACATGCTCTTGAAAAGAGAATTCCCACCTGCCTATGAATTTGATGGCGCTCCTGCTGCAGAACTTACTGCATCATTAGGTAAAGTAATTCTTACCAGCCGCTCTAATGCAGACTTTGGCTGTGCGATTGAAAGAACTTTTGAAGTGAAGCACAATCAACTCATTGTATCTTCTAAACTCCTTGCACAAGAAGGTAAAATCGGCCACAACTTCAGTGTCGGCCCAGCTACTTTCACTGAATTCCAACGCCCCACAAGTGTAACACTCGGAAAAAGTATTTTCGAAGAAATGCACCCCACTGGCTATGTTGTTTTCAACGGCGAACTGGCTGAGCCTGCTGAACAAGAAAATTCAGTAACTTTTGCAGTTCCAAAGCCAAGTGATGAAGGCTGGAAAGTTGGTACACACGCAGCCGAACTTCACATGGACTACCCAGGATACTCAATCACTGCTAACGCATTGGTAACTCCTGGCGAAGAAGTTTGCGAACAAAACACTAACTTCCAGGTTACATCTCCTGAAGAGAGCATCGATTACCTCGAGATTTCTCACATCGGTAGCATGACCCAGCTGAATCAAGCGAAAATAAGCACGGTTACTTGGACTTTTAATAAAAAGTAAAAGCAACTCCCTCTAACTTTAAAGGCCGATCCTCATGATCGGCCTTTTTTTTAGATTTTACTTATGACACTTATTTGATCAAGTGCATAAGCCTCCTAAAGTATAGTTTTATCAATCAAGAACACAGAGTATATGAAATTTTCACGTATAGGCAATAAATTCTCCTCCAATATTGGCATAGTCGAATTAATGAATGAACTAGGCAAAGCCCTAAGAGAAAACAAAGACATGATCATGATGGGCGGTGGTAATCCGAGCCATATACCTGCAGTCCAAGATTATTTACGCCAAAGCATGAAATCACTCCTCGATTCAGATAGAAAATTCGAAGAAATGCTAGGTGATTACGATGGGCCAAAAGGCAACCTCAGCTTTCGCAAAGCACTTGCAGAGCTCCTCAAGCAAGAATACAACTGGGATGTAACTGAGGATAACATTGCCCTCACCTCAGGAAGCCAAAGTGCTTTCTTTTCCCTATTCAACATTTTTGGCGGACGTGATGATGATGGAAATATCAAAAAAATCCTTTTCCCTTTAACTCCTGAATACATTGGCTATGGAGATTCGTCCATTGAAGATGGCGTCTTCACGTCACGGAAAGCAAAAATTGAACACATCGATCAACATACATTTAAGTACCATGTCGACTTTGAAGCCTTAAATATTGATGATACTATTGCGGCTATATGCGTTTCACGTCCCACTAACCCTACCGGCAATGTCATCACTGACAAGGAAATTAAACAATTAGAAGACCTAGCTCGCAAACACGACATTCCACTCATTATTGATAATGCCTATGGAGCCCCCTTTCCGGGCATCATTTTTACCGACATTGAATCCAAATGGAACGAGTCACTTATCATGTGTTTAAGTTTATCCAAATTGGGGATGCCCGGCGCTCGAACAGGCATTGTCATTGCAAATAAATCTGTCATCTCAACCTTAGCTTCCATGAATTCAGTCATGAGTCTTGCACCTGGTAGCTTTGGCGCAGAACTAGCTTTAGATTTAGTTGAAAGTAAGAACATCGCTAAATTAAGTGAAGACGTTATTAAGCCTTACTACCACAAAAAAGCACGCACAGCCATAAAACTTCTCCACAAACACTTACGTGCAGATATCCCATGGCATATCCATAAAGCTGAAGGCGCCATGTTCCTGTGGCTGTGGTTCGACAAGCTGCCTATCACTTCACAAGAACTTTATGAGCGCTTAAAAGATAAAAATGTTTTAGTTGTCTCTGGCCATCATTTCTTCCCCGGATTAGCAGAAGATAACTGGCCCCATCAACACGAATGTATTAGGATGACTTACTCAAGCGAAAGCTCACAGGTGGAACAAGGGATTAAAATTATTGCTGAAGAAATAAACAATCTTTACGATTAATTATTTACCTATGCAATAACGGCCAAAAATTGTGTGTAAAATATCAGGCATCAGTGTTAAACCCAGAATTTCACCTAAGGGATCCAAGGCTCCGCGTAAATGCACGGAAACTAACTCCCAAGCCTCTCCATCAATACAGGCTTGGCAATCATCAATTTGCTGGACTGCTTGCTCTAGAAGCACACCGTGACGCGCATTAACGGCGACATCAGGGATATGATGGTGATCCTCTTGCCAAACCGCCTCTTCAATGAGGTCATACAAACGGTTGAGGTTATCTTCGGATTTAACTGAAACCCTGACATGTGACACATGACTTTGATTGAAATAACTCGGCAATTCTTGCTCGAGAGCAATATCACTTTTATTGAGAATAACGATCAAAGGTGCATCTGATTTGAAATCTTCCGGCGGCAATTGATCTTCAAGTGGACGCGATAGATCCATTAACCACAAAATGAGCTGTGCTTCTTTCAACGCCTGCTTGCTGCGCTCAATACCTGTGCGCTCAACAATATCTTCTGCTTCACGAATCCCGGCTGTATCGGTGATTTTAAGAGGAATCCCACGAATTCTTGTATATTCTTCCAAAGTATCGCGAGTGGTACCTGCAATATCTGTGACAATCGCGCGATCGCGCCCCAGCACATGATTCATCAAACTGGATTTACCTGCATTTGGTGGACCACCAATAATAACTTTGACTCCATCGCGAAGAACTTCCCCATCCTTACGTCCCTCTAAAAGCTTAGCCATGAGCGTACTTGCGTCATTTAAGGTTTTATTCATTGTTTCAGGCGGAGTCCAATTTAAATCTTCATCAACGAAGTCCATGCGAACCTCGCATTCCGCTAACAAATCAGAGAGGCCATCATACATAGAACGAATTTCATTACCAAAACGACCATTTAATTGATTAACTGCAATTTGCATCGCTTTCTCAGAACCCGCACTAATAACATCCATGACAGCTTCAGCTTGAGTCAAATCAAGCTTACCATTCACAAAAGCTCTTTTCGTGAATTCTCCCGCTTCTGCGGCACGAGCTCCAGCTTTCAGAGTGCACATTAAGGTGTGCTTTGCTGTGAAATTACCGCCATGACATTGAAACTCAACAACATCCTCACCCGTGTAAGTTTGAGGCCCTTTCATATAAACTGCCATCGCCTGGTCACCAGGTTCTTGAGTTTCAGGGTCGATCATTTGACCAAGAACCAAACGTCTTTCATTATTTTCTAGATTCGTCTTTCCACGCCAAACTTTTTTAGCTACACTCAAGGCATCTAACCCTGAAACTCTAATAATGGCTATACTTCCACCAGGCGCAGTTGCTAATGCCGCAATTGTATCATGATCCATGATCTAATTAAGATCAGGATCTACGTTACGTAGTTCGAGTGTATTACCGATACGGATATAGTCTTCACCTTCTGTGAGCTTTTCCCCACCAAAAATTCTCACGGTTCCCAATTTTGAGTCACGCACCATAACTGGAACATTTTCAAAAGTCGCACGATAGACAATAAACTGCTTAATAGACCCAGTATCAGAGAAAACCATATGAATAAATACGCGTGGTTTAACCTGAATCATCGTATGAATATTTGAGAAAGTGTCCACGTCATGATTCACTTTCACCCCCGTTACATAAGGCCCCAAACGCAGTAAAGCGTAAACCCACTGCTTATCATAAACTTTTAAACAGACGATATCCCCCTCTTTTTCCTTGAACGAGATAATCTCATAACTCCTCGGGTGAATTACATTACTATCCTCTAAGTCAACCACACCAAAAGTCTTCTTCCTTAAGACGGTCCCCGATTCAACATTGAGGATCTTAGGTTTAGTCTCAAAAGCTAAACCAGTCAAAGCTGGGTGAGTCATCGATGCCGAAACACTAAAACGTCCCAGCCGCGTCATTGAAAAATGTTCATTTATGTTAAACACCAAAGATTTAGTTTCACCCGCCGCTAAAACTAAACCATTCACTGGATTAAACTTCTTATCATATGCTGGAACTAAGCGATTTTCAGGGTCAACAACAAGTATCTTTAACTTGCCACTCCTCTCATTTGCTCCGAAAGTCAAACGTGTACCCGAGTTATTAACTACCGTAAAGGTCACTTGGATTTTCTCATATTGAAGGTATCTTTCACGATCAAATGACAAACCATACTGAACCTGCGCCTGAAGCTCAAAAAAGCTCACAGACAATATAAACACAAGGACTATTTTCCTTAAAATTTTCATCACATTGATCCCAATTATAAATTATGATTTTAAAACTCGCCCAATTTAACTGGACCACCCCCTTTGTCAAGACTAAGCAGGACCTAGCATGAGCCTTCGTATCGCAATAACTGGCACTGGAGCCATTGCAGATTTACACGCTCAAGAATTAGATGCAATTAGAGGGGTTGAACTCTGTGCGTGCTGTGACGTATCCCACTCAAAAGCAAGAGATTTTGCTCTGCGACATAAAATCAAAAATCTCTACCTAAATATTGAAGATATGCTGCAACGCGAAAAACCCGACGCTATCATCATTGCAGTACCGCCTTACGCTCAACTGAAGGCCTGTCTCATCGCCATCGAACACAAAGTTCACATTCTCTGTGAACGTCCTCTCACCAACAATTCACGTGACGCCGCTAAACTCGCTAGACTCGCCAACGAAGCCGAACTCGTGAACATAGTATCCTACGAAACACGCGGCATCCCCGAAGTACACAAAGCTGCCAACCTCGTAAAAGCGGGTCGCTTAGGAAAAATCATGCATATTGAAGCTAGTTACCTACAATCTTGGCTGAGCACGCACACTTTAGGTAATTGGAAAACCTCAGAATCCCTTTTATGGCGAATGACTCAAAAATTTGGTGGCCATGGTGTTATTGATGACCTAGGCCTCACCCTATTGGATTGTGTTGATTTTATAGCTGGTGAAATCAATACGATTGATGTCTCCAAAAGATCCTTTCGCAAAGACGTCCCAGGCAATCGCTTAGGCGACACTCAACTCGACGCAAGCGATTCAGCAGTCATTATGGCAGAAATGAAAGGTGGCGCTCTAGGCTCTTTCCACCTCAGTCGCTGGGCCACGGGAGAAATTAATTCTCTTAGATTAAGAGTTTATGGAGACAAAGGCGGGCTCTCACTAAAAATAAAAGATGGCATACCAAGCTTGCGACTCTGTACGGGTCCGGATCGACAAAATGGTCTATGGTCAGAAATTGAATGCCCGCTTGTCCCTAATATTTGGAGAAGCTTCATCAACGCTATCCGTAAGCATGACACGACACTTGAACCCAACTTCTCGAGTGCCTACAACATACATAAATTATTGACCAGCACGAAAAAAGAAACGGATTAAGCTTGCCAACAAGGAAAAACTCCTTATACTAGCACCTCCCAAATATTATTAACTAACAAAGTTGGAGAGAATGATGGAACAACTTCCCTCAGGACTAACTTGGGCTGAAATTAAAGAAAAGTTTGCTGATAGCAACCTTTCTATCACGCTCAACTACGTAAATCGTCGTGCTAAAAAAAGCCTTCGTAATAATGGCGAAACAGAAAGCAGAAAGCTTTGGAGATTATTTGTCCAAAACTTCGATGGTGATCAAATCACTACAGTTTTCAAAAAGAACATTCGTGTTGGTGAAGATAATCTTCTCGAACAGAAAGCTTCTGACAAGCTCGTTGGTCAAATCAACAACGTGATTGCACAATTCTAAGAAACCTTTCTTAGAATATTAAAAAGGCCGCTTAACCGCGGCCTTTTTTATTTGATTAGATCTTGGGCTAAATGCTCTAATAGCGAACTCGCTGCCCCGTAGGCCACACTTTGTACTGGAGAATTAGCACGCCGAACGAGTACACTCTCTTTGCCAATTGCGCTTAAACGATTACTGAGGTACTCATTAATCATCGCAAACAATTTTTTATTCTGCCAATTCAAGGCACCGCCCATGACGACACACTCTGGATCTGAGTAACAAGTCAAAGCTTCCAACCAAGGCAGAACCCAAAGCCCCAAATTCATCATAGCCGGACTCAAATCGCCTTCGGGATCTTGAAGGTTTTTCCAATCTTCATTAGATAAAAAAGGTGGATCATGGGGTTTTAAAACGCCGCTCAACTCACCTGCAGAGGAATTCATACCATTAATCATCTGTCCATTGACAAACATAACGGAACTAAAACTACAAGGCTTCACACCTTTGCTAACTTTTTGGTAGTTCATGTAATAAAACAAAAAGTCTCCTGAAATTGTATCTTTATGAACAAGCTCAGCCATGGAAGCCTGCCTTGCGTCATTATCAATCATAATTTCTGTTTCGGGAAACAAAGCCTGCATTTCTGCCGCTAAAGGGTAATTTTGAATATTAAAGAATGAGGAACTCTTTATCATCCCGCTATTATGATCAACAATCGCTGGTAAACCCAAGCAAATTCCTTTCAGCGGACCGGGAGGACAGCCTCTTTCTTTAAACCAGTTTTCTAAACGATTTTTTAAGTACATCGGCAAGGTAGAAATATCGGGATCAACCTCAAAGTTACAAGAGTCAATCACTTCTCCAGCGTAATCTACTTTTACTAATTCCGCATAAACATTTTGTACGACAATACCGATAACCCAACCAAGTTCGGGGTTGACTCTAAGTGAAGTTTGCTTCTTATACCCTGCACCACCTTCTAATTTCGCGCCTTCAACAACTACACCACGATTAATAAAATCACGAATGATATAAGACATCGTTGAATTCTGTAGCTGTGTCAAATCAGAAAGCTGTACACGACTCAAACCTTGATGTACGCGCAACAATTTTAATACTTGTTGACGATTATAATGAGCCGCGCTCTGCTGATTCATACTGTTTTTTGATTGATTCATGTTCAGATAATAATCCCATGCCCTTTTTTTTCTCTAAAGACTCTCTAAAATGATTAAAATTCATTCAATGAAGAAACTCAAGAGTTTTTACTCATAAACAGTCACAAAGTTAAGATTTAGAGCGTATTAAATCTTAAGATATATTCATTCATTGAATTTTTATTTAAGGAAGGTTAGACAAACGATGTTTTTATGGTCTTTTTACTCCACTCAATTAAATAGTATTATTTTGAATGAAAATTAGAAATATATATTATAAATATAGTGTTTTTATGAAATAAATTGAAAATCAATATTGTAAACATAGCGTTTTTTGTGAAATAACTCAATTTTTCTTGTAAACAGCAAGGCTGATCTATTACTTTTCTAACGATACATTAGTACACAGGGCAACTTTTAATAAAGGGTAATCAAATATGAACAAACTAGCTTACACAGCACTCATAAGCGCAACTCTAATCGGAAGTGGCTGTGCTCTTTTCAACAATGAAGATGAAAATAAATTACCCGAACGAGTAGAATTCAATGAACACATTCGCCCTATTCTTTCTGATAAATGTTTCCATTGTCATGGCAACGATCCAGAAACTGCCGAAGCAGGACTACTCCTCAATAGTTTTGAAGCCGCTACCAAAAATCTAAGTAAGCGCCGTGAAAAATACGCTGTCATCCCTGGACATCCTGAAAAATCATCTCTTGTCGAACGCATCAATACTGACGACGAAGACGACATCATGCCACCTCCTGAGTCTCATAAAACTTTAAGTCAATATGAAAAAGATCTCTTGGCCAAATGGATTGAACAAGGTGCCGAATTCCAAGAACATTGGTCATTCACCAAAATTGCAGATCAAACTCCACCTGAAGTAAACAAGGAACAGTGGCTTAATAATGATATTGACCGCTATGTCTTAAATAAACTAGAAGATAAAAACTTAAAACCTAATAAAGAGGCTACAAAAGAAAAACTTCTTCGTCGCCTTAGTTTTGATACCACAGGTCTCCCACCAAGCCTAGAAGAATTAGATCGTTTCCTAAAAGATAACTCCGCTGATGCCTACGAAAAAATGGTGGATCATTACCTAGCACAAGCTGCCTACGGCGAGCATATGGGAAGATTTTGGCTAGATGCCGCTCGCTATGGTGACACCCATGGGCTTCACCTGGATAACTACCGTGAAATGTGGCCCTACCGTGACTGGGTTATTGAAGCCTTCAACAAAAACATGCCTTTTGATCAATTCTCAACTGAACAATTAGCCGGCGACCTACTACCAAAACCTTCTCTTCAGCAAAAAATCGCTTCAGGGTTCAACCGCTGTAACGTCACTACGAGTGAAGGAGGTTCTATTGCCGAAGAATACTACGTTCGCTACGCAGTTGATAGAACATCAACGACTTCCACTGTATGGCTTGGTTTAACAACTGGCTGCGCAGCTTGCCACGATCATAAATTTGATCCCGTTTCACAAAAAGAATTTTATGAGATGACAGCATTCTTTAACAACATAACTGAAAATGCTATGGACGGCAATCGCAAAGACACTCCCCCTATCATTCACGTCATGAATGATCAACAAAAAAAGAAAGACCTTGCACTAGAAGCTAAAATTGCGGAAGCCAAGAAAGTCGTTCCTCACAATCCAAAAGACCCCAACTTTCTAACCTGGGCCCAAAAAGCGAAAACTACAAAACCTGCGCCTGCTCCAAATGCCAAGCTAGCTCTCAATTTCACTGAACAAACTGTGGATATTAAAGGGAAACCCGTATTTACGATTGATAAGGGAAAAAACTCTCTAGTCCTCGATAAAAAAGCCGTTTTAGAAACGACGACTAAACCAGATTTTGAGTTTAATAAGCCCTTCTCCATTGGCCTTTGGGTATATGGAGAAGAATTTAGCGGCGCAATCGTTTCCAACATGGACAATGCCCAATACACTCGCGGCTGGGATATTTGGTCAACAAGCGGGAGAATTGTCCTTCATGTGATTAATGAGTGGCCAGGCAATGCTTTAAAGGTTGAAACCAAAAAAGCACCATTAAAACCAAAAAAGTGGAACCATCTATTTATAACATCTGATGGCAGTGGCCGCGCCCATGGCATTAAAATTTATCTCAATGGCAGAACTCAGGATTTTCGTACAAACAACAACAATCTCAGCAAAACTATAAAAAACAAAAAACCACTTTACCTCGGTGGGCGAGAATCGCAGCCAGGCTTCAAGGGTAAGATCAGTGACTTACAATTCTTCGAAAAAAAACTCAGCCCTATACAAGTCACAAGCGCCTATGGTGAGTACCCCATTAAACATCTGTTGAGCCCTAAAAAAGATAAGAATGCTGAAAACAAAAGAGTCAAAGAGCTCTACAGCTATTACCGCAGTCACGTCGATGAAGCTTCTCTACTAGCTGATAAACAGCTTCGTGTTGCTGAAAATAAACGTAATAATTTCTTAAAAACTATCCCCACGACCATGATCATGCAGGAACGTCCAACACCGCGTGGTGCCTACGTTTTAGATCGCGGTCAATATGATCAACGTAAAGATAAAGTTGAACCTGCCGTCCCAGCATTTCTTCCTGACCTCCCAAAAGGTCCTGGCAATCGCCTCACTTTTGCAAAGTGGCTCTTTTTACCGGACCATCCGCTTACTTCGCGAGTCACAGTTAACCGCTTTTGGCAACAACTTTTTGGAACAGGCATTTGTAAAACATCGGATGACTTTGGTTCCCAAAGTGAGTTCCCCTCACACCCACAACTTTTAGATCATCTAGCCTATAAGTTCATGAACGAAGGCTGGGACGTCAAAAAACTGATGAAATATATGCTCATGTCCGCATCCTACCGCCAAGACAGCTTCGTCAGCGACAAAAAACTTGAGATCGACCCCTATAATCGACTCATCTCTCGCGGCCCTCGCTTTAGGTTAGATGCTGAAATGATCCGCGATAACGCCCTCAAATCCTCGGGCCTATTAGTCGAGAAAATTGGTGGCAAATCTGTGAAGCCCTATCAACCTGAGGGTATATGGAATGCCGTGGCCTACTCCGGTTCCAATACACGACATTTCAAACAAGAATCTGGAGAGAAGCTCTATCGTCGCAGCCTGTATACCTTCCTGAAACGTACCGCTCCCGCTCCCATGATGAGTAATTTTGATGCGCCGAACAGAGAAACTTGCACAGTTCGCAGAGAACGGACCAACACCCCTCTTCAAGCTTTACAACTCATGAACGATGTACAATACCTTGAAGCTTCTCGCCATCTAGCCACAAAAGCTTTACAGACTCAAGGCGATAATAATGACAAGATTAAAAAGGCTTTCCGAAAAGTGACTTCACGCTTCCCTAATAAAGAGGAGCTAATCATCATGTCAGAAGTTTTGCAGGCACACCACAAGCATTTCGAAGTAAATGCCAATGAAGCCAAAGAACTGATTGCTCATGGTGAGTCAAAGGTCCCAAAGGATATCGACTCAAATGAACTCGCGGCTTGGACGATGCTCTGCAGCCAACTATACAATTTAGACGAAGCCATTACTAAGGAGTAGAATCATGAACTTAGCAGACCAATTCAATACACTTCAAAACCGTCGCCAATTTTTAGGCAATTCAGCTCTTGGACTCGGTGCCTTTAGTTTCATGGATCTCAATGCCAAAGATCAACATGGAGCTGCTCCAGGCATTACACAAAATGCTTTCGGCCTTCCCCATCATGCTCCAAAGGCTAAAAAAGTCATTTGGCTTTGTATGGCTGGCGCTCCATCACACCTCGACATGCTCGACTACAAGCCTACGCTGGAAAAGATGTTTGATAAAGATCTCCCTGAATCTGTTCGGGATGGCCAGCGTCTTACAGGCATGACAGCCAATCAATCACGCTTCCCTTTAGCTCCCTCAAAGTTTAAATTTAAACAACATGGTAAATCAGGTGCATGGTTTAGTGAACTTCTGCCTTGGACCGCTAAAATGTCTGACGACCTGTGCATCATGCGAGGCATGCATACTGAGCAGATCAATCATGACCCCGCGATCACCTATCTGCAAACTGGCAATCAAATCCCAGGTCGTCCCAGCATGGGTTCTTGGCTTTCTTACGGTTTGGGGAGTATGAATGACAACCTACCCACTTATGTCGCCATGACTCCATCTTGGACAGGCCGAAAAGATGCCCAAGCACTTTATCAACGTCTTTGGGGCTCAGGTTTTCTTCCCTCTGAACACCAAGGTATCGGTTTTCGCTCGGATGGAGACCCTGTACTCTACTTATCTGACCCAAAAGGAGTAAATTCGAGCACTCGTCGTCGCATGCTCGACAGCTTGGCACAAATGAACCGTAAACATTTCCAAGATGTCAATGACCCAGAAGTTAATGCCCGTATTTCTCAATACGAAATGGCTTTCCGCATGCAAACTTCGGTGCCAGAGCTTACCGACATCAGTAAGGAAGATAAAAAAACTCTCGAACTCTATGGCCCTGATGTTCACAAGAAAGGCACTTTTGCTGCTTCTTGCCTTCTAGCTCGACGAATGGTCGAACGCGATGTGCGCATGGTGCAAATTTTCCACCGCGGCTGGGACCAACATTTTAATATCGCTGGCGACCTCCCCAATCAATGTAAAGATATTGACCAATCTTGCTATGGTCTCATTCAAGATCTCAAGCAACGTGGCTTACTCGAAGACACCCTCGTCGTTTGGGGCGGTGAATTTGGTCGTACAAATTATTCACAGGGTAAACTCACTCGTGACAACTACGGTCGTGACCACCACCCACGAT